>SLRT01000019.1 GCA_007130825.1 Syntrophomonadaceae bacterium
AGAAAAAAGATGGGGTGTCATTAATAAAAGAAGAACCGGGAAGAATAGTATTTCGTTATACTGGAGCTAAAGCAGTAAACGAAATTCTTAATGAGCTGACCGCGGAAATGGCTTTAGAAGAGATCTCGGTGCAAAAGCCTCCTTTGCATGATATATTTATCCAGACAGTGCGGAAACGAGGTGGAATTGTTGAAGATCCCCACTTTATCTAATATCTTAAAAGTGGCCCGCTGGGAACTTGTAAGAAACATTAAGAGCCCGTTGTTCCTGGTGCTCACTTTCCTGATCCCACTGGTTATGGTCATAGTGGCCGGATTTAGTTTTTTGAGCGAACACGCCGCTCAACAGCAAGAAATCAACCTGGCCGTGGCAGATCGCACCGAACAGTTTATGTCTTATCTGGAAAACCACAGTGAGGGAACGCAGGTTAACCTGACCTCTATAGTTGCAAAGTTGGAGGAATTCGAGCAGGTTTTCCAGGAAAATGATTTTGATGGTATATTGGAAGTAGATAAAGAAGGTCTGGAAAAAGGCATCCTGCTGTTGTATGTAGAAGATCCCAGGGATCTTAACCAGGCCAATTTGAGAGGTTTAGTCAATAATGCAGCTTCGACATTCCGGATGGAAGAAATGGGCCTTGATCCTCGGGAAATAGAAACTGCAACCGCCACGGTAGATCTGAAAACCCAAACATTAACCGGAGAAGAACCACAAATTGCTGAT
This sequence comes from Syntrophomonadaceae bacterium, assembly GCA_007130825.1. Classification (GTDB taxonomy): domain Bacteria; phylum Bacillota; class Dethiobacteria; order DTU022; family DTU022; genus B1SED10-74M. The sequence goes on from SLRT01000019.1 coordinate 724, forward strand.
TTGCTTGTACCCGCTGCTGCGGGAATGGCCCTAATTTTTGCGGTTATTTTTTCCGGACAAATCCTTATGTATGGGGTGATCAAAGAAAAAAGAAACAGGGTTGTGGAGCTGCTACTTTCTTCGATCTCCTCCCTGGAACTGTTGTTGGGAAAAATTGCCGGGTTTGGGGGTTTAAGCCTCTGCCAGATCGGCATCTGGTTGATGGTAGGCCTTTTAGTTGTCATAGCTTTTGTAGACCTGCCTGCAACTGACCTCAGCGCCGGGCAGGTGATCCCGCCTTTGTTATTTTTTATTTTCGGGTTATTGATGATCTCTTCCATCTTTGCCGCAGTAGGCGCAACCATGAAAGAGGCAGAAGCAGGGAGCCAGGCCCAGGGCCTGATCATATTAGTCCCGATGGTTCCCCTGTTCATGGCCACGCCTCTCTTGATGAACCCCGATGCAACCTGGGTGCGCATATTCAGTCATATACCGCCTTTCATCCCCACAGCCGTTCTTTTACGCATGGGAGGAACCACCCTGCCGGCATGGGAGATTTTTTCTACCCTGGCGGCGCTGATCTTGTCTACAGCCCTTTTCGTTTATTTTGGAGCGAAGATTTTTGAAGGGACCATTTTGCAATACGACCGACCTGCCGGATGGAAAGACGTGAAGGCTCTTTTTGCTAAAAAATAAATTAACGCCAAATTGTTTCAATACGGTAATCTATTATTTGCCCGCTGGCATTTCAAACAGGTTTTTTCACCGAATTTTTGTTTAATGAGCAGGCGATTAAAGGAATCGCGATATAAAGGGGGAAAATCTAAACATGGAGAAAACGTGCTTTGATGGCCAGGTGGCCGTAATTACCGGGGGAGGCGGGGGGTTGGGTAAAGCTTATGCTTTACTGCTGGCTGGACGCGGGGCAAAGGTTGTAGTTAATGACCTGGGCGGCAGCTTCGATGGGCAAGGTGCTGATCCAACTCCGGCGCAGTTGGTTGTCGATAAAATTAAAGCAGCCGGTGGTGAAGCGCTAGCTAATTATGACAGCGTGGCAGAATGGGAAAGCGCCCAAAGAATAATCCAATCTGCTGTGGATAATTTTGGGCGGATTGATATTTTAATTAACAATGCCGGGATACTGCGGGATAAAAGTTTGCACAAAATGCAGATTGAAGATTATCAAAAAGTTATTGCGGTGCATTTAGACGGTACTTTTTTTTGCACAAAAGCGGCTTTTTCCAATATGAAAGAGCAGGCTTATGGGCGGATAGTTTCCACCGCTTCAGCGGCCGGTTTATATGGAAATTTTGGCCAGGTTAACTACGGGGCGGCAAAAATGGGCATTGCCGGGATGATGAACTGTGTTGCCCAGGAAGGCGCCCGCTCTCGTATCAATGCCAACACTATTGTCCCCACAGCCGGAACCAGGCTTACTTTCACCGTTATGCCGGAAGATGCCATCGGTAAGGTTAAACCGGAATATGTAGCACCACTGGTGGCCTGGCTCTGTTCGGAGGGGTGCTCAGAAAGCGGCCAGATATTTAGCGCCGGGGGTGGATACTATAGCCGGGTGGCAGTGGTTGAAGGGTCCGGAGTGGCCCTTGATCCCGATAAAGAGATTACCATTGAAATGATTGCTAAAAACAGTGATAAAATTAAGGATTTAAAGGAAGCCCGGGAATTTTATTCGGCCATGGAACAGGCCGGCACAATTCTTTCCGGGATGAATAAGGAATAGTTTGGCAAACTAAAATATTCTTATTCTCCAGCGTACTCGTTTAAAAAAACAGGGGAGTTATTATTTCCCCTGTTTTGATGTATAGGAAAGCCCGGTTAATGCTTCATGCAAACTATTTCTAGAATAAATCCAACCATTCTTTGACAGGCCTGTCAACCGGTTCCGGGTTATATCTTTTGGGAACAGCTATTTTATCGGTAGCTAAGCTGCCCCACGTGGGATTAGCATTTTCAGAGGTAGTAAAATTTTTCTGATCGGGATTAGCAACTTCGCCGAAATCGATATTGTACCAATCGGAAACAGCATTATTGCCGGGTTTCAAGTTATTCATTTTAAAACTGTCTCTGATTTCTGCTTTGCCTTCAACTTTCATATCCTCAAACACGTAAGCGCCCGACCATGCAATGCTGATATCAATATGCCGTTTGATAGTGCCCCCGGTAGTAGCGGTTTCCTGTTCAATGTTAAAGTAGTTGCCGATATAGCTATCATCGGGCCAATTATCGGATAAACCAGCCGAAAAACCAGTTGCAAAGATAGCTATATTTAATAAAACGATTATAATCGGTATAATCTGATAAAATCTTTTCATGTTTTGTATAGCCCCTTTTTATAAAGTTACCTTGGTTTAAGTATACCATTATTATAAAAATGTGCTTAATTTTGATTTAACCCTACCACATCAAAAGTAGTTATGTCAATTTTTGCGGATGATCGAAACTAAAGAAAAAGGTAAGTAGAAAATCATGTTGGTTACCTGAGCTTTTAGGCCGGTATGCAGACCGCCTTATTGCCTCTTTTTGCCTCAATTCATTGCCGCAGTGAAGGAAAATAATCAGAATCAATTGTTTCGGCCGCTGCACCTTCATCCCCGGCAATCCCGATTTCAACTTCCCAGGTTTCATAATAGTGTCCTTCGGTCACATAAGTAGTTTCGTAGTAGATATTATCGTCAAAGCGACTGTGTCTGGCGTTGTCTGTAAAGCGTTTTGAATGAGCATCCCAGTTTCGACCTTCGCTGTAATAGACTAAATATTTGTCGTCGCTGATGCCGCGCATGGTATATGAACTTTCTGCATGAACGTAGGCGGCCATGAGCGGGGTTTGCGGATCATCCGGATCAGCTAAAACAACAAGCACGTCTGCATCGCTGTTGTTATTGGATATCTTTAACTGTCCGTTTCCACCGCCTGCTTCACGAATGAGCATAGTGCCATTAGAGGGCCTGTCAAGCACAAAAACTTCCAGGGTTTTGCTGGTTCCGTTTGCTGTTACCGTATAGAGGCCGGGGTCATCGATCTGCAGGATAAAATCTTTTGTTATAGTTGTCTCGCCTTTTACGGTGATATGCTCGGTCTTTTTCACCTCGTTATCTATCATCAGGTTCAGGGTCATGCCGCCTTCAGCTTCGCCCAGGTTGGAAACTTCAACGGTCGCCCTGGTCTTTTCGGTATGGTCAACTTGATGCGGGTTTAACTGCAGATTATTAATGCGGAGTTCAGCCGGTTTCAAAATTTTAAAAGATTGCAGGTAGTCATCCCGGGCAACTTCAAAAAAGCCCAGCCCAAGACTAGCCTGGTAATCACCCGGTGGAAAATCGTCGGAAAGATCGAAGTGAACTGCTTTGCTGTTCCGGGCTTCTATGGTTACACTTTTAGTTTCAATTTTACGATCATCGATATATAAGCTCAGAAAATAAGTTCCGGCTGCTTTCCCGAAATTATCTGTATCGGCAGTGATAATCAACCGCTCCCCATGGACCATTTCTTGGGGAACACTTAATTGCCTGACACTAAATTGCCCTCGGGGAATTAACGGGGTGACGATAAAAACCAGGATAACGATTGTAAAAAATGTTACTCCGCCCAACCTGGCCTTATTGTTTTTAAGGGAAGACAAAAACAGGTTCGCCTTGTTACCGGTTTTTCGAGACAACCCGGCAGTTTCTGCCATTGAGCTGGCGGGTTCGGCTATTGCTCCGATGGTACTGCCGGTCAGTAGGGTTAAATAGATAAAATATATCCAGCAGGCAAGGCCAAGAGCCAGGCTGATAATTGGTATAAAGAAAAACAGGGGAACCAAAACAAAAAGAACGGAGAATCCCAAAAATATATTTTCCGGCAACCTGGGAGCATCGGGAATGTGTTTATTCGCATAGCGGTTATAGTCTACCGCAAAACCCCGGATTGCGTGAAATACCCAGTAAAGGTTAAACAGCGGTATCAATAGAAAGCCGACAGCTTTGCCCGCTGTTGTTCTGGCAACATCATTTTGGAGTAGTGACCAGGAATTGTAAATAAAAGCACAGGCGGTAAAGCCGCTGAATAATAAGATGCAAAGGCCGGTGGCGGCCATAATAATGCTAAATAACAGGTCCGAAGTTAAAGAAACCAAAGCCAGGTAAACGGCGAGTGTGGTAAAAAGCAGCCCCCCGGACAGTAAAAAAACAAAAAAATATCGGTCTATAATGGTATTTAAGTTTGTCGGTCCAACTGTAGTTGTTTTGCGTTTAACCATGGCTCCGCATTCCTGGCAAAAAATTGCTTTTTCAACACCGGTAACTCCACATTCCTGACAGTTCACAGAAGCCATCCTTTCATAAAGCTTTATAGCCAATGCCTTGTTAGCTAAGTTATAAACCTTGCGTTTTTAGTCATTGATCATTTCTATTTAACCTAATTTTTAACTGAAAAATTTCTTTGGTCAATTAGTTTTGATAATCGATGGCCATTTATAACCTTGTTTTCTATGGAATCTTAAAAGAAATGATACCATGATTATTACTAAAAAGTAAACTAAATTACTGAATGATGCCTGGATAAAGCATAATAACTATGGCTGCAAGTTTTTTAGAACCGAGGTGCTAAATTGATTTTTATATAATTTTGGATTATCATGAGCAGGTAATTCAATAATGTATAAAGAAAATATTATTTAAGGAAAATTATGATATAAAAAATCACCCTTTTGATGAATTGTTTTAAACAATATTTAAAATGAGTGGAAAGTGATGATAAGTGTGAATGCATACAAGCTTATAAATGGTGTATGTCGATGAAAGAGAAACAATGGAACTGCAAGACGCCGGAGGTTGAGAGTAATGGGGGAACTGATAAACGGTTTTCGTATGCCAAGATCTGGTGGATAGGGTTTGGTTTTCTCGGTGTCCAACTGGCGTTTACCACGTATAATGCTTTTCTGCCGTTAATGTATCGTGAGTTCATTGAATCAAGAACCTTGATCGGCCTGCTGATGGGTACCGATAACCTGATCGGGCTCTTATTGATCCCGGTGATTGGCGCCTGGTCCGACCGCGTCAATTCACCTCTGGGCCGCCGGTTACCTTTCGTCCTGGTCGCTTTGCCGGTGGCTGCCTTGACTTTCTTTGCGATTCCTTTTGCCGCCGCAATGCTGTGGACCCTGATTATCGCCGAGATTGTTTTTACTGCGGCCATGCATTCTTACCGTGGGCCGGTTATCTCGCTGATGCCTGATCACACCCCCCCGGAGAGGCGCTCTACCGCTAATGGTATTATCAACCTGATGGGCGGAGTGGGCACACTGATCGCTTTCGGCGGCTTGTCGCTGCTCTACGATATAGATCCACGTTTGACTTTCGGCATCGGCGCGGCCGTGCTGTTTTTTACTCTTGTGATTGTGTGGTTAAAATCAGACCGTTACCCGCCTTATATCGACAACTCACCGGTTGCCGCCAAAAACCCGATCAAGGAGGCTGCAGTTGGTATTCGGCTGTTATTTGAACCTGCCTACCGGGGGCAGATTCTGGTCCTCGCTGCAATGCTTTCCTACTTTATCGGCTTTGCCGGCCTTGATGCTATGTTTCCGATCTACGGGGTGGAGACGCTGGAGCTAACCGAGGGCCGTGCTGCGTTTATTTTAACCACCTTTGCCGGATCCTTCCTGGTGTTTGCTCTTCTCGCCGGCTGGATTGGGACCCGCATCGGCAAAATCCCGACAATGCTCTGGGGCCTGGCACTTGTGCCGGTATTTTTCCTGGTCGCTATACCTGTACGCGACCCGGTGGTAATCGGCGCGATTTTTGTACTGGCCGGTTTTGCCTGGGCGCTGGTCAACGTGCAGGCAATGCCGCTAATTGCCGACCTGGGCGGCCGTGACCGGGTTGGATACTACATTGGTCTCTACTATATATTTACGATGACCGGCCAAATGGTCGGGCCATTTGTACTTGGTTCTGCCATGGACCTGCTGGGCAACCAGGGCATGTTTATCGCCGGCGCTGCTGTTTATGCCCTCGGTTTCTTGCTGCTGCGCGCCGGTCAGCGGAATCTTGCTGAAGATCCAGAAGAAATTGCGCGCAAGAGCAAGCTTAAAGAAGTAGAAAACGGTCCAATCGGGACTGCGGGCGACCAGTGATGACCCGGCTTTGCTTGCCGGCTGATGTTACATGGCACAGTTATCCTGCCCGGTTATTTTCTTGATTGGTTTTGGAACGGGTCCGGATTGGTGGTGGAGACACGGTTTTTTAATGAGCGGCGGGTGGAAATGATCCTGAGCCGGTTGATTCATTTATACTCAGATTTTTAGTTGTGATCGAGGATTTTTTTTAATATCCGGGGATAATCGGTAATGATTGCTTCAACTCCTTCAGTGTTGAGAATCTTCATTTGTTCGGGATTATTTACCGTCCAGGGGTAAAGCGGTAGTTTATGTGCTTTAAAGCCGGATAAAATTTCAGCTGATTGCAGGTAAAAGAAAAGCGGATGCACCGAGTAACAACCGATAGACAGGGCATAGTGCCAAGGTTCTTTAATATCTTCAAGATATAGCATACCGGTACGGACGGCCGGATTAAGCTTGCGGCAGGCAACCAGGCTGTCGTGGTTAAATGAGGAGATGATTACCCTATTCTCAATCTCGTGCTTGCTGATGCATTGCAGCACTGCTTCTTCGAGGCCGGGGTAAAATGTTATATCGTTTTTCAGCTCGACATTAAAAATCAGGCTGCTTGATTTATATTTAGCCAGCACTTCATCAAGTGCAGGAATTTCTTCACCGCTAAATTGCGGTGCAAACCAGGAACCGGCATCGAGTTTTTTTAGTTCAGTAAAAGTACAGTCTTTTACCGCGCCCCGGCCGGTGGTGGTGCGTTCCAGGCTTTCATCATGAAGAACCACCGGAACATTATCCTTGCTCAGGTGAACATCGAATTCTATACCGTCAGCGCCTACCTCGACAGCTTGATTAAATGCAGCGGTGGTGTTTTCCGGGGCCAGCGAAGACGCTCCCCGGTGAGCAATATTAAGGGTGCGCATAAGAATAACCTCCCTGGTTATAAGCAGTGCTGAAATGAGTTTAACTATTACTCGTGGTTATTATACCTGAGAGTAGGGCAAAATAAAAATAGACGGGTAAAATAAAAAGACCGGGAAAGCCGGAGTCTGATATCCCGGTGAGCTCAGGCAGGTGGTGGTAGTGTGAGAAATATTAAGGATATTGACTGTTTCTTGCTGGATTTGGATGGGACCATTTACCTGGGAGAAAGCTTGATTGACGGGGCCCGGGAGTTTTTACAAATCCTTGAAGCACAGGGCAAAAAAGCGATCTTTGTAACTAACAACAGTTCCAAGAATAAACACAGCTATCAGCAGAAGTTGGAAAAAATGGGTTTGCGTGTAAACCCGGAGAAAATTTTTACTTCCGGAGAGGCAACTACCAGATATTTAAATAAAAATCAACCGGGGGCGAAAATATTCTTACTGGGAACGCCTTTGTTAGAGGATGAATTTTTTAATGCCGGTTTTGAGCTGGTTAGTGAAGCTGTTCCTGATTATGTGGTGCTCGGTTTTGACACCACCCTCACGTACGGCAAGTTATGGAAAGCGTGCGATCATGTTCGTAATGACGTGATCTATATCGCCACCCATCCGGATTATAACTGTCCGATTGGGGAAGGAAAATACATGCCAGATGCGGGAGCGATAATCAAGTTTATAGCGGCCTCTACTGGAAAGAACCCCCTGGTTATCGGCAAGCCCAACCATTACATCATTGCCAGTTTGTGTGAAAAATACAAGGTTGGAAAAGAGAATATGGCCATTGTCGGTGACCGGCTATATACTGATATTGCGCTTGGCATAAACACTGGAATAACTACCGTGTTAGTCTTAAGCGGTGAGACTACCCAGCAGCAATATCAGTGTTCAGATATTAAAGCATCGTATCTGTTTTCTTCTGTTAAAGAACTCGGCCAGGCGCTTAAGAACGAAATGAATTAAATTTCTTTTACCGTTAATCATTTCCAGATCACAAATTTGGCCGGGCTTATCGTTATCTGCTTGTTAAGGTGAGAGTCGCTGACCTAAAGCTTAAAACCAACCAGAATCCCTTATTGGATATTTTTCAATAGTCTTCGGTTTGTCTCCGCTCACGGCGGTTTTTATCCCTCTTTTGCATCAGCCGCAGATACATTAAAACTGGTAAAGTGTATATTTTTTGAGTGTTTAGGCATGTAATTGAGGGCACGGTGGGTTATTGATACTCTGGCCATGGGCCAACCTCCTTTCGGCCTCGCAGAAGATACTATGATCTCCAAAGGGCTCATAACCGATTTCGTAATGATGCCGATGAAGCGCCGCCGGCAGAAAACGCCGGAGCATTGATACTTGTTTCTTTTCCGTCGAGTACCGACAAAGCCTGGTCAAGATCGGCGATGATATCGTCGGGATGTTCGGCCCCGACGCACAGCCTGATCAGGTTTTCGGGGACATCAGCCAGCTCACGGGCTTCTTCTCCCTGCTGTGAGTGGGTCGAGATGGCCGGAATTGTCGCAACTGATTTTATCCGGCCCAGGTCAGTGGCACGAAAAATTCGCGTAAAGCGGTCAAAAACATCCCGGGCAGCCCGGGCGCCGCCTTTTACGCGGAAAGACATCAAGTGTCCGTAACGGTTGACCGGATTACCGTATTGTTCGTCATATTCTGCGTCAACCAGCCAGAGGTACTTTGCGGCCAGTTTGTGCAGGGGATGTGATTTTAGCCCAAGGTAGTCTACCTGTTCGATGTGCTTGTGTTCGGCAAGGTACCTGGCAATGGTCAGGGTTGAGCGGCTTTGCATGTCAACCCGCGAACGCAGGGTGCGTATGTCATTGAGGGCCAGGATGGCGTTCATCGGTGATATATTGGGGCCATTGTCCCGGTTAGGAAATCTTTTGGCATAGCCGGCAAAATCAGCTTTCAATTCGGGATTATCGATGGTTGATATAATATCTTTACGTGAAATTACCGCTCCGGCAATGCCAAAGCCACTGGTGCTCAGTGTTTTTGATACCGATTGAACCACGATGTCAGCGCCAAGAGTTAGCGGGCGCAATAAAGCCGGTGTTGCAACCGTGCTGTCAATGATCATCGGGATACCATGCTTGTGGGCGAGTTCAATAACTTTTTTCAAGTCAAAAAAAGTTTGGCCCGGATTGCTGGGCATTTCTCCGTACAGGAACCGGGTGTTTTCATCGATCAGCTTTTCCCATTCATTAATGTCGTTGTAGTTGACTACCTTGCGCCAGGTGATATTTTGTTCTTTTTCTTTTCTCATGGCGAATTGTTGAAAGGTTCCTCCATAAACCTGCGCTGTTGCCACGAAGTTGATTGGCTTCGATCGGTTTTTTGGGTCGGGGAGTAGAAAGGGATCCACGGCGGTTTGAATAGCGGCCATTCCCGATGCTGTGGCAATGCAGGTGGTTTCTACATCTGCGCCGTAGCTTTCAAGAAGGGCCAGCACACCCTCGAGATAGTACATGCTCGGGTTGGCAATACGTGAATAACACCAGGTCGGTATCTGGTATGAAAGCGCTGCTTCCATTTCATCTGAATCACGGTATGCCTGCGCGGTGGACAGATATACCGGTTCGATGATCGAACCCTGATTAAAATCAAGCGCTTCCTGCATCGAATAGATACCATGAACGGCGATGGTGTCGAAGCGGCATTTTTTCATTTCTCTTAAATAGCCCTGGTGCCACAATCCAGATTGTTTGGCCGCTTCCCGGTAATAGTCAATTCCATGGCGTTCCATATCGGCCTCCAATTTCCCCATATGGGTTTATTTTAATGAACGAACAGAAACACATAATTAAAGTACAAGTCGAATCTATATTATTATATTTGTGAAAGACTTTTTCTTCTCTTTAAATAGCCAATTCGAGAAATGCCTTAATATCGTCTTGACCGGACCAGAAAAGGCCCGGCTTCTCTTAATTACCGGTGGAGGTAATATTGCCCGGATCAGAATTACTCAAAAAAGAAGCCAGCAGGTTAAATGCCGCTTCCAGGTCTTTGTGGCTGACCATTTCGTTGACCGTGTGCACGTAGCGGCATGGAACCGACAAAGTGACTACAGGGACCCCGGCCTGGGTAGTCTGGATAACGCCGGCGTCAGTGCCCCCGCGGGGCAGGATCTCCATCTGGTGGGGGATTTTCTCTTTGCGGGCAATTTCCTTCAGGTTTTTAACCAACTGGTGGTCGGAAATAGAAGCGGAATCCATAATTTTTATGGCCACGCCTTCTCCAAGCCGGGTTACGTATTCAGGCTCCTCTGCGCCGGGATAGTCTGCCGCCAGGGTTACGTCCAGGGCTATTCCCTGGTCGGGGACAATGCCGAAAGCCGAAGTCAGCGCTCCCCGCAGGCCGACTTCCTCCTGGACGGTAGCCACCAGGTAAATATCTGCCCGGTGATCGCCAAGTTTTTTCACCGCTTCCAGCATAACTAAAACTCCCACCCGGTCGTCCATGGCTTTGCTGCTGTAATTATCTCCTATCTGAGCGAACTCCTGCCGGAGCGTAACCGGATCACCCACTTCCACCATTTCCTTGACTTGTTCGGCAGAAAGCCCGAGGTCTACAAAGAAATCCTTGATCTGCAGTTCTTTTTTCTTTTCTTCCTCGGTGAGAATGTGAATGGGGCTGGTGGCAGGGGCCAGGTTGCCGGTCAGGTCTTTCGTGCCGTGCACTACCACCCTCTGGTTCATCAGGGTCCGGGGATCGAAACCGCCTACCGGTTGCAACCGGATAAATCCTTTATCATCGATATG
>SLRT01000127.1 GCA_007130825.1 Syntrophomonadaceae bacterium
CCAAAACACTTACCATTCGGATGATCAAAAAAGCAGCGGCGAGTACAAGGGGCCGGGTTTGGGGCTGGCACTCTCTAAAAAGCTTGTCGAGCTGATGGGAGGCTCGATTGGGGTTAAAAGCACAATAAATAGAGGCAGCACATTTTGTTTTACCATACCTTTTGTCCTGTCCGAAGACGCCGTGGATATAAGCAGAGAGTCCCGGACTGAAAGGGCTATCCCAAAAGAAGAACCGTGCCGGGACATAAAAACCCTTGATATATTACTGGTGGAAGACAAACCAATGAACCAAAAGCTGGCAGCTTATATCCTTGAAAAAAACGGGCACAGTGTAACCAGGGCAGATAATGGAAAAGATGCGCTGGAACTATACCGAAAGCGGCACTACGATCTTATTTTTATGGATATCCATATGCCCGAAATGGACGGCCTGGAAGCAACGGCTCAAATCCGCGCTGCAGAACAGGAGGAAAACCGTTATACACCTATTATTGCCATGACTGCATATGATATGGAGGAAGATCAGAAAATATTCCTGCAGGCCGGCATGGATTACTGCGTGACCAAACCGGTTAACTCCGATGATTTATATTATGCTTTGGGGGCGGTTAGAGAAATGACACATGATAAGCCGGGGGAGCAGGATATACTTCGGGATGACATCAGAGAAATGCTGCAGAGGGTGGAAGGCAATACCGGATTGTTGGAAGAACTCCTGGAGATGTTTTTCCCGGATTTTCACAAGGATATAGCAGACATGAAAGAATCGCTGGGAAACAGGGATGCCAAAAAACTGGCTGTTACAGCTCACGGGCTGAAAGGTGAACTTGGCAACCTGGGTATGAAATCAGCATTCAATACAGCATGTGAACTGGAGAAACAGGCGAAAGAAAATAACCTTGAGGAAGTGCCTCCCCTCCTTGATTTGCTGGAATCTGAAGTAAAGTGCTTTGAAAAATTCTTTTCACAAACTGACTGGCAAGAACAGATCTAATTTTTTTCCTGGAAAGCGAAGTTAATTCAGGAGCCTCATGACCAATGAGGCTTTTTGCATTTAAAAATGCAGAAAAGATTACATTATTATGGGTATCCTGCTAATAGATCAGTGGGGAATATCCCGGATAATATGAGAGTAGAAAATTTAAGAATCGGGATGCGAAGGAGAATTCGCGGGATGTTTCCAAGTAAAACTTACTTATCATTGGGTCTTATTATATTGTTCAGCCTGCTGGTCTTGTTTTTAAAGACCTATCACCATTCTGAAAACTACGCTTATTCACAGGAACCTGGATTTGCTAATGTTGAGAACTGCTCGAACAGCGATAAACCACTGGCAATAATGCTCCAGGATGATTCTGCCCTAAACCTGCTGGGTAAAAATTTTTCAGAGATAAAGGAAGTAATCGGTGAACCGGCTGAGGAAGGTTCAAGTAACTGGTATGGGCCTCACAATTATATAAGCTACGAATTTAATGAAGGAATCGTCCGTTTCAACTCGCCACAGGGTCTGGAAAACAATTTAGCTGTCAGCATCATCCTAAGCAGTAAACAAAAAATCCTGGGTGCCAGGGTGGGAATGTCTTTTTCGGAAATTAAAAATGTCCTGGGGGACCCGTCCCGCGGTCCGGAACAGGGCAAGAATGGTTTATATTATATGGATTACTACTTCGGTAAAATCAACAACCAGGTTCCGGAAATTGTGATCAGTTTTTCTGCTGAAAAGATTGATGGCCCAACCGTCGATGCTTTTATTAAATGGGAAGCCTTCGACTATAAAAAGGTTGATAACATAATGGAATTCCAAACTGCAAGGCGGTGAAATTTAATGCAGACAAGAGCTATAGGAGATAACACTATAGCCGTGGCCGATTTCAATATGGACAGGCTTCTGAGCCTGTTAAAACAAAACCTGGCAAGAGAAATGACTGCATATTATCTTTACAATATCCTCACTATATACCTGGACGAACTGGAACTCCATGGGATCAGGGAGATCATTGATTCTGCCTGCGCAAGGGACAGGAGACATTATAAATCTCTGTTGAAACGCTTCCACCAGCTGAACGGGACATTTCCTGCCGGTATAAAAGGATTTGATGTTAACCTGAACGACCGTGATCCAACGCTATCAGCTGTTCACTTAAATTTGAAGGAAGCTTTCGAGAAAATGGTTGAAGTTAAACGGAGTTCTGTGTTAGGTTACACCCGGCTTTGCAACTTAACTTTGGGAAGGGATCGCAGAACGTATCTTATGGCTCTGAGCATCCTCAACGAAGAGCTGGAGCTTAAAACATGGTTTTCCCAGTTCATGGATGCGAAGTATCCCGAGATCGACTTAAACAATCCGCTTTAACAATAATAAGGAGGCCAGGCAATATGGAAAGTATCGGTGAATTGTTATTGACCAAAGATGGGTTTGAAAAGCTTGAAAATGAGCTGATGTATTTAAAAACAATTAAACGGGTAGAAATAGCCGAACAAATCAAAGAAGCACTATCTTATGGGGATATCGTTGATAATGCTGAATATGAAGATGCGAAGAACAACCAGGCTTTTGTGGAAGGCAGGATAATTACCATTGAAAAAATTTTGTATAACGCTCGGCCTATGGAGGTAAATGACAATAACGGGCACTATGTTGAATTGGGCTCTACTGTAAAGCTAAAATGCCTGGATACTAATAAAGTCAGCGCGTACAGCATCGTCAGCACTGTCGAATCAGATCCATTTGAAAACAGAATTTCTAATGAATCACCGGTGGGAAAAGCCGTTTTAGGTTCGGCAGTAGGCGACCAGGTTAAAGTTAAAGCGCCGGCCGGCATTTTTTATTACAAAATTGAGGATATCCAGTAATTTGAAACCCCAAACGGGTAAATTTATTTACCTTATCTTA
>SLRT01000106.1 GCA_007130825.1 Syntrophomonadaceae bacterium
AAGGCAGAGGACTGCAAATCCTCCATCCCCGGTTCGAATCCGGGTGTCGCCTCCATTTATCGCCGGAGTGGCGGAACAGGCAGACGCAAGGGACTTAAAATCCCTCGGGCAAACCATTGCCCGTACCGGTTCAAGTCCGGTCTCCGGCACCAGATACAAATTATTTTTAAGGCCCCTAGAAAACTTTAAGCCACCCCGAAAGGTGGTTTTTTTATATTCAGGGCTAAACCAGCTCCGATTGCCTTGTTAGAAATTGTACTGAAACATTAGGATAAGAATATTTTAAAGATAGGCACTATCATAGGGGGAGTGTTTTTTTATCTTATTTTCCGCATCCATAAATTAAATCACAATAAGTGAAATGTTGTTGGCTGAGTTGCAGTCTTGATTGCGGGAAAATTACAGCCCGTCACCGTTACTTGTTTGGATGTCCCCGCAAGCCTCCCTTTTTAGATCCCGATTAACTCGCATATTTTGCTGAACCAAAATAAATACGCCTACTGCAAGCACCAGGTCGCCTATGCTGAGAAGCTGGTTGGGCCTGTAAAAAAGGGGGATCCGATCGCCTAGGAAAGCAAAAAGAGTTTGATCGTCCATCGGCTGGTGGAAGGGGCTTTTTTCACCGGCAGTCAGTTCCTCCAGGACATCAGGGGGAATTGCAGTGCCGTCTGCAGGCATCATGCCACCGTTGGAAGCGATCACGACCAGGTTAAGCAGGATGCCTGCTCCAATAACCAGGAACCCGGTATTGTTTCTGTGCAGGTAGACGAAAGCCAGCAGGATTATGAAAGAACTGATATACAAGTAAGGATAGATTGGCTTGAAGTAATAGGCCTGGAAGTTAAAGTCAGCCAGGATAAAACCCTGAATAAAAAGGGCGAGCATAATAAGCGGCCAACCGGTTAAATCTATTTGATTAAGATTTTTTATCTTGCCTTTACGCAGCCATCCGGCCAGGATCCCTAAAAGTATAGCTTCCCAAAGCAAAAATTGTACCTCCGCCTAATATAAATCAAGTTTTTATAAGGTTGTTTAAACAGGTTGTTTCAAGTAATGCGCGAAGCTTTACCAGTTAAATTATCAAGATGATTTTCCCGGGACGTTTCCAGGTTAAGCTTAGGGATGATCCGGGTAAACGCTTTAACTACGCTGGGGTCGAACTGGGTCCCGGAACAATCCTGTAATTCTTTGATTGCTTCCAGCGGGGCCAGGGCTTTCCGGTATTGACGATCGCTGGTCATGGCATCGTAGGCGTCGGCAACGGCCAGGATTCTTGCTCCTAAAGTGATATTTTCACCCTCAAGTTTATCAGGGTATCCGCTGCCGTCCCAGCGTTCGTGGTGGTGCTTGATAATTCCCGAGCCGGCAGCAAAAAACCTGACACCCTTAATTACCTCGGCTCCTGCCTGGCTGTGCTTTTTCATGATGTCAAATTCTTCATTGGTGAGCAGGCTGTCTTTTTTTAGGATGTTTTCGGGAACAGCCACTTTTCCTACGTCATGGATAAGGGCCACATAACTAAGAAATTCGATCTTGTCTTCGGGCCATTTCATTTCTCGGGCTAACAGGGTGGCGTAATCAGCAACCCGTGAGGAATGACCCTTGGTATAAGGGTCCTTGGCGTCTATAGCCAGGGAGAGGCTTTTGATTGTATCCAGGAAAGTCTGGCGCATGTCCATGTAAGACTGGAAGGAATGCCTGGCAATAATTAAGGGTAAAAGGAATAAAACCAGGCCCCAAAAACCAATATTGATATAGATGAAGGCAATTAAAACGCCCAGGGGAGCCATACTCAGGAATTGCAGGGTACACCATTTAATATTAGTCAACCAGATCGTGTACGGTTTTTCTTCCTGGGTAAAAGCAAGGATCAAAGTAACAAAAGTATGATTTAAAATAAAAAGAAGCATCATGGAAAATATAAAAGCGGAAAAGTTGGCAAAAGTTAAGTCCGGTTCTGTCGGTGCGTACAGGTTATAAGCTATACTGGCCAGGCCGGTGCAAACTATAAACTGAAAGATATTAAAAAGGTGTTTTATCCTGTTTGTGTTTTTTAGCAGTAAAAAAAGTTCTACCGATATGGAAATCAATATCACAATAAGGGGTTGAAATAACAAAATTGAAGCGGCAATTGTAGCAAAACTTACAGTCACTTTACCGCCGCGCGGCAGCGGCACTGGGAATGATTCAGAAACTATGATTAGGATTAAAAAAACCAGGACTGAAAACCAGTAAACACGAGGCCACTCCATAATATATGCTGCATATATAATAACTGCAAGGGCGGACAAGGCGAGAATTGCTATGTAAATAATAGCTTTTTGGGGTAATTTCTCCTCCATTGTAAACCATCCTGTTGTAATGTTTTATAATACAATAATAATGAAGCTGGCAGCTGGTAACTGGTTCAAATAAAAATTACCACTTAAGCATTGCGGCGCCTGCCAGGATAAGGCCGGCCAGCGCGATGAGTGCCTTCATCAGGGTAAACTTCATGGTTTAACCCCCTTTGTCAGATGACTCAGCGGTGTTCCGCTAAAGCCGCTGGAGGCGCTCCGCTCAAATTCCGCTCATTATAAATATAACTTTGTTCTTTACCACCTGCCGGCTTCAAGATTAATGGCTTTTACAACTCGAAACTCTCCTGTTAATGGCATCCAGTGTAGCCCTGACAGTTGATTCCAGTTCGTCACCCTTGTTAATGGCCGTCCCAAGCAGTATTTCTTCAAATCTATTAGCATGATGGAAGCATACAGCCACGGTAATTACTTCATGTTCGCAGAGGGTTTGCCTTTGGACATCTCCGAGAATTAATTTGCCATTAATGTTCGCAGATTGTTCTATGGCAGATAAAGCAGCTGAGGCAGTTAATTTTAAGCGGTTCTGTCTCGTGTTGGGACCCGATGCGGCGGCGGTGTATAATTCATTATCCGCATTAAGTGTGATTGAGGTTGCAGCAGTGCCATTTTCAATGCTGTAATTAATACTGCTGAACTGAAGCCTGGTTTCTAACTGTGGTGGAGCAGGTATACCTTCTCCCAGCTGGGCAACGCTAATTTTTTTATGATCGAGTTCTAGTCCTTGCTTAACTAATACAGCTGATTCAATATCTCTTACCACCTGTTTTGGTGATCGTGTTGAATCGGCCAGGACATGAATTTCGACAATTTCATCTTCCTGACAAATTAAGCGTCCTGAAATAACTCCCTGCACCTGGGTGATAATCGATTCTATTTCTTTTAACATCTCGTTTTTTTCCTGCAATAAGATACCTCCTCGGGTTACTCCGAAAAGACATGATCGATTTTGCTGAGTGAACGAGTAAAAAATGTTAAATCGCTTTCCAAATACTCCTATTTCTATATTATATTCATGTTTCCTTTTATTTATGCAAAAAACATGAAAAATATTTATAATATTTTATAATGTTTTATATTATTTGTTAACACTCGCTAAAACCGCATGCTTCACATTTCAGACAGCCTTCAGCCCTGATCAAAGCACACGTCCCGCAGTCGGGGCATATTTCCCGTGCATGGCCGCTGTTAAGGGGGTTATCTTCACTTGTTTCTGCCTGGGCCAGGGTCCTTAAAGCCTGTCCGATAGCATCAGGAACACTCATAATCCGGTTGGGGCCGTAACCGACTGACCTGGCGCCACCGATTCCTTCCAGCTGGGTCACAATTTCATCGACACTGACACCGCAGCGCAGAGCAAGCGAAATAAGGCGGGCAATTGCCTCGGTAAAGGCTACCACATCACTGCCTGCTTTTCCGATTTGGGCGAAAAGTTCAAAAGGTTGGCCGTCAGCGGAATTAACAGTTACGAACAAGTTGCCCAGTGCTGTTCCGATGCTGGTAGTATGACCGCTCAATGTTTTAGGCCTCTTTATCGGTTTTAGGCTATCTTCTTTTTCGCCGTCACCGACATTAAGCACCTGCTTGGACCGGGAACTGTCTCTGTATATGGTTATGCCCTTACAGCCGGACTTCCAGGCGGTAATATAGGCATTTTTTACGTCTTCAACAGCGGCCTCTTGTTTAAGGTTGATCGTTTTACTGACTGCATTTTCGGTATGCTTCTGGAAAGCGGCCTGGTGGCGGACATGCCAGTCATAATTAATTTCCATCGCTGTTTTGAAGAGTTTTTTATATGTATCGGGAACGGCAGATTCTTTCGGTATGCTGCCGGTGCGGGCAATATCCTTAAAAAGTTCTTCACTGTAAAAACCTTCTTCCCGGGCAATTTCAAGAAACAGAGGATTTACTTCCGGTAGATCCAGGCCGCTTAAAATATTTTTACGGATATAAGCAATGCTGAAATAGGGTTCTATCCCGCTGCTGCAACCGGCTAAAATGGAAATAGTTCCGGTTGGGGCAATAGTGGTCCTGGTCGCGTTACGCACCCGGTCTTCCGCTTTGCCCGTATCATAAACACTACCCTTAAAATTGGGAAATTCTCCACGCTCTGCGGCCAGGTTAACCGATTCTTTTTTTGCTTTAGTTTTAATAAACTCCATAACCTTATCGGCGGTTTCAATGGCCTGATCGCTGTCGTAAGTTATACCCAGCCTGACTAACATATCATGCCAGCCCATGATACCCAGGCCGATTTTCCGGTTTCCTTCTTTATGCATTTTAGAAATTTCAGGAATAACATAATCTCCCGCATCGATGACGTTATCGAGGAAACGGACTGCAGTTTTAATTACCGCAGACAGCTCAGCCCAGTCAACTTGAGCGCTTTTTGTAACAAATTTACCCAGGTTGATCGAGCCGAGGCAGCAGGCTTCATAGGGCAAAAGTGGTTGTTCGCCGCAGTTGTGGACTACGATGCCGTTGGCATCGAAAGCATTGACGCCCGGGACCTGGACGTCATAAACTTTTTCAACCCCGCATGAAGTTATCGTTTCAACAGTAGTCGTGAAACATTCGCGATTTGATTCCCGGCGGCAGGATGTCAGGGCCGAGGCAAGACGGCTTTTCATTGCCTTATCGTTAAATCCAATCTGCTCGGCGAAAACTGCAACATTATCCCTGGATATGACTAATTCATGTTCGGGTTTGGTTTCATCGAGGGTGGTTTCCTTTTTATTATTTGACATTGTTGTAACCCTCTTTGCGCGTTTATTAGCATGGATAGCGCTTGCGATGCCGAAACGGGCGAGCATTCGCTGGATGACCCGGAGCCTTTCTATGTCGCTTAGGGTCAGCCGGACAGAAACATCTCTGTCCTGAGAACCCTCTACTGAGCCGTCGACATCGAAAATCCCTTTCAGAAAGCCTTTAATAAAATCTGAGGAAGTAAGGGTTTCAAAATAAGGCGTAACGGTTTTGTTTCCCGGCTTCATCCCGAGAGATAGTGCTACTTTCTTCAGCGCTGTAGCGCTCATCTTGTACTCATTTATTTTGCAAACCTTGATCCGGGCATTTAATTTACGAAAGTTGAGTGCGATGTTGGCATCCTCAAGGGTCTTATTCATTATAGCCGGGGTTCCCTGATTTGTTTCTGCGGAAAGAAAGACTTGATCTGGTTTCAGGGTTCCATCGCCGCTAAGCAGGCCGGTGAAGTAGCCCTCTTCTTCTCCATAAAGACCGGCCCATCCGGAAAATTCCCGGTGGTCGTGAAGCAAAATTTTGTCTCCGGGCTTGAGATCTTCAGCCCTGGTCCAAACCTTTTCAATGGTATGTTTTGTCTTTTTCTTAATCCTGAGGACAGGATGGTCGCCGGTGGCGCGGAAAGAGTAGCCTTCTTTTGTCCTGATGGAAAAAAGTGGTTTGCTTCCGGTTGGGAAAAAACCCGCTTCAGTAGTTCGGAAAGGTTTTCCGTTGACGATGAGAGTGGAGCTGTTTCCCAGAAGATCTTTGACCATTCTTGGCCCTGCGGCAGTCAGGACAAAGGTATCACCGGGAACGCAGGGATTTGTAGTTTCATACTTACCGATATGAATAGTAGGGTTGTAGCGGTTCATCTGATCGATGAAGATAATACCGGGGTCACCCTTTTCCCAGGCTTTTTGGACTATAAGATTAAATACTGCTATAGCATCAAGCTTTACTTCACTGCCGGTTTCCGGGTCAAGATAGGCCTGTTTTGTTCGCGGGTTGATCAAATTATACAGCGGATCGGGGTCTTCACCGGTAGCTTTACTCATGAACTCCTCAGATACAGTTACGGAGAGGTTGAAATTGTTGATTTCATCTTCTTTATCTTTGCAGCAGATAAAATCAAGGATATCGGGATGGTTATAAACCAGCGAGCCCATATTTGCTCCCCGTCTGGTCCCACCCTGCTTTACCGCTTCAGTAGCCGCATCAAATATTTTTAAAAACGAGATCGGTCCGCTGGCGATGCCGTTGGTTGAACGGACAATATCATTACTTGGCCGCAGGCGGTCAAAGGCAAATCCGGTGCCGCCTCCTGTTTTCTGGACCAGGGCCATATTCTTAAGCGCGGTAAAAATTCCTTCCATGCTGTCTTCAAGGGGCAGGACAAAACAAGCGCTCAGTTGTTGTAGCTCGCGGCCGGCGTTCATCAGGGTTGGTGAATTAGGCATAAACCGTGCCTCAGCCATCATATTATAAAAATCAGTTTCAATATTTTCTACTTCAGTTTTTTCCTTGCTGTACTGGTTTTCTATTTCGGCGATATTAGCCGCCACTCTGCGCAGAAGATCTTCGGGTGTTTCGGTCGGATTACCTTTTTCATCTTTGATTAAATATCTTTTTTCATAGGTTATGCGGGCATTCGGGCTTAATTCCATTAACTATTTTCCTTTCCGTTTACAAATAAAATTCTTTGTTTTCTTCTTTCTCTACCGACTGTCACTTATCCTTTCATTTTCCGATAAAATTTAATTTTTCAGTTTACTAATCTTTGACTTTTTCTCCGGTAATTAAAATAAGTCTTTTTAAAGGTGTGAAGCAGTGATATAATAACCCTTAGATTTTATGCTATTTAAAAAAAGCTAAAGTGAAACTGCAGAAAGGAGGGGAAGGGTTCAGTTTATGACAAAGCAAATTACAAGAAAACAGCTAAAAAGACAGCGCAAGAAAAGAAGGCGGGCCAAAAAAAGAAAAAGATTGAAAGGCCGGACTTAGACAGCCTTTTAACTGTTGATTGATAGGTGGTGTCGTTTTGCCCCTTTATGAGTTTTATTGCTCTGATTGCCGGGAAAAAAAAGAAGAACTGTGCAGCAGTACGGTGAAAAGTATTTTCTGTCCGTCCTGCGGGAAAGAAGCCGGGAAGGTGTTTTCTGCTTTTCGTACAGGCAAAAGTTCTGCAGGAGGCGGAACTGACTCCTCCGGTTGCGGCGGGTGAAGTAAAACCAGCTGCAGCAGTTGCTGAGAAAATTATTTATAACAGTTCGTAATTGAGCGGCAAAGGAGGCGCTTATGACTAAATATATCTTTATTACCGGTGGTGTGGTTTCTTCTTTGGGTAAAGGAATAACCGCTGCCTCTTTGGGCTGCTTACTCAGAAATAGGGGGCTAAAGCTGACCATACAGAAATTCGATCCCTATATTAATTATGACCCGGGAACGATGAGCCCTTACCAGCACGGAGAGGTATTCGTTACCGAAGACGGGGCGGAAACAGATCTGGATTTAGGACATTATGAGCGCTTTATAGATGAACCGCTGACCCGGGATAACAATGTTACCGCCGGCAGAGTATACTGGTCGGTAATTCAGGGCGAAAGAGATGGGCGTTTCGAGGGTAATACCGTCCAGGTAATCCCTCATATTACCGATGAAATTAAAAGATGTATTACCAAGCTCGATCAATACCATGATCTGGATCTGGTGATCACAGAAATTGGCGGCACGGTTGGTGATATTGAAAGTTTACCTTTTATGGAAGCCATCCGCCAACTCCGCTATGATCTTAGCTGGGAAAACGTTCTTTTTATTCATGTTACACTGGTCCCTTATTTGCCCATGTCCGGGGAATTAAAAACCAAGCCCACTCAGCACAGTGTAAAGGAATTGCGTAGTATCGGTATCCAACCGGACATAATTGTTTGCCGCACAGAATATAGCCTTCCCGATGACTTGAGAAAAAAGATCGCGCTGTTTTGTAATATTCAGCCTGACGAGGTTGTCGAAAACCTTGACACGAGTACTGTTTACGAAGTGCCCCTTTTATTACAGAAACAAAAACTTGATCAGATGGTTCTCGAAAAGCTAAATTTAAGCAGAAAACCGGCTGATATGCAGGAATGGCAGGATCTGGTTTCTCAGGAACATAATTTAACCGACGAGATTACTATTGCCCTGGTCGGTAAATATGTAGCGTTGCCTGATGCGTATATCAGTATTAATGAAGCCCTCTTCCATGCCGGACTAAAACATAATGTTGCTGTAAAAACGATACTGGTGCCGGCAGAAGAATTGGAAGCAGGGGAAACAGAGGATTTGTTGAAAAGAGCTGACGGTATCCTGGTTCCCGGCGGTTTTGGTGATCGCGGTATAGAAGGGAAAATAAAGGCTGTGCGCATCGCCAGGGAGGGAAAAATTCCTTTTATCGGTCTTTGTCTCGGTATGCAGTGTGCAGTGATCGAGTTTGCCAGGAACAAGGCCGGATTGCCCGGGGCTAACAGCACTGAGTTTGATCCCGATACACGAGAGCCGGTTATTGATTATTTGCCCGGCCAGAATGAAAACACCCGGCTTGGCGGCACCCTTCGCTTAGGCGCCTATAACTGTTCGATTAAAAGTGACACTTTAGCAGCATCGGCTTATGAAGATAATTTGGCCAGTGAAAGACACCGGCACCGCTATGAATTTAATAATGATTATTTACCTGTCCTGGAGAAAGCAGGCATGATATTCAGCGGGATAAATGAAGATCATAACCTGGTGGAGATGGTTGAACTAAGCGATCATCCCTGGTTTGTGGCGGTGCAATTCCATCCAGAATTTAAATCACGGCCTACCCGGCCGCATCCCCTTTTCAAAGAATTTATCGCGGCGGTGCTGAAAAGGAAAGAGAGCCAGGATCACTGATAATCCGGCTTGACATTTCAGCCATCGATATTCTTTGTTTCATACTGGAATTCCGTAGCATAATGTAAGCTTCTTCCTCACTCAGCTTATAATGCGTGACTAGAATACCCTTCGCTTTTTCGATATCTTTACGTTCATTAAGTTTTTTTTGCAGGCCTTCAATTTCTTGCTGCAGCTTTTTTTTATGGGCGAATTCATTGCAAACTGCTTCAGCTACAGCTGTTAAGACCGGCGCCTCGACCGGCAAGTCAAGCTGAACATAAAGGTCCATGTCTATACCGCTGGTGTTAATATATATAGCTGCGGCCAAACCGTCGTTTTCAATAATTGATGCCAGCTGTTCAATATTCCCGGGGGGCAGACCGGTATCAATTATCGCCAGCCACGGCTGGGCAGTACGCAGGGTCCGCAGAAAGCCGGGTATATTGCTTCCTGCACCGGAAGAATAAAAGCCTGCTGCGGAAAGCATAGCCGTGAGTTGTCTTTTTAAGGTGGATTTATCTGTTCCGATGCAGTAGTCATAAGAGTTTTTGGCCATAGATTAACCTTTCACCGGCAGGATCAAAATATTCTGTAAAGACAAGTAGATCCATAAATTAAAAGATTAACTTCTGAAATAAATATTTTCAATCGGTTACTATATATACTATGTTTTTTTGTGGCTCTTTGCAATCATTATTCACCAGATCATTAAGGCTGTCCTCATTTTTATCGCGGACAGCCTTTGATTGTCCGGCAGAGCAGGCAGCCGGGTATTTAGCAGTTATTTGCAGGCCGGTTTGCATTGGCCTTTTTCGAGTAGCGGTCTCAGCTGATTAAAAACGAGCCAGGTACTGTTTAATTTCCCAGTCGTGAACCTCAAGTTTGTAATCGAACCATTCTTTTAACCGGCCTTCACGGAAACGGTTGTAGATGTGCTCTCCGAGAGCTTCCTGAATGATTGGATCGTTGTCCAGCTCAATTATGGCCTGGTGGAGGTTTCCCGGAAGCTGTTCGATCGAGTATTTAATTTTTTCTTCATCGGTCATGGTATAAATGTTCAAGTTGACCGGATCGGGTGGATTTATCTTTTTATGGATGCCGTCCATTCCGGCGTGGAGCATTGTAGCAAAGGCCAGGTAGGGATTGCAGGAGGGATCGGGGTTGCGCAGTTCAACCCGTGTCCCGATGCCCCGCCGGGCCGGGACCCTGACCAGTGGGCTCCGGTTGCGGTGCGACCAGGCGATATACACCGGTGCTTCGTAGCCGGGAACAAGCCTCTTGTACGAATTAACCAGTGGGTTGGTTACTGCCGTATAGCCTTTGGCATGCTTGAGCAAGCCCCCGATAAAATAAAGCATTTCCTTGCTCATCTCGCCATCTGCATTGGGATCATAAAAAATATTTTCGCCATTTTTAAATAAAGAGAGGTGGGTGTGCATTCCCGAACCGTTAATCTTGGCGATCGGCTTTGGCATAAAGGTAGCATACAAGCCGTGTCTCTGGGCAATAGATCGGACCACGAACCTGAAGGTGGAAAGGTCGTCTGCGGTACGCAGGGCGTTGCTGTATTTGAAGTCTATTTCGTGCTGTCCGGGAGCCACCTCGTGGTGAGAAGCCTCAATTTCCAGGCCCATTTGTTCAAGGCTCAAAACCATGTCGCGTCGGGCGTTTTCGCCCAGGTCGGTAGGAGCAAGGTCAAAGTAGCCACCCTGGTCGTGGGTATGCAGGGTCGGACCACCGTTTCCGTCAGTATGAAACATAAAAAATTCAGCTTCCGGGCCGCAGTTCATCGAATAACCTTCTTTACTGGCTAGATCAATCATCCGTTTCAACTGACTGCGCGGGCAGCCGGCAAAAGGCTCGCCTTCAGGGGTATATACATTACACATCAGCCTTGCCACACCGCCTTCTTTGGGACGGAAGGGGAAAATAGCGAAAGAATCCAGGTCCGGAGAAAGATACATGTCGGATTCTTCAATGCGCACGAAACCTTCAATCGAGGAACCGTCAAACATCAGTTCTCCGTCAAGGGCTTTTGGCAGTTGATCTGCGGTGATGGCCACATTTTTTAATTGCCCGGACAGATCGGTAAACTGGAGGCGGATAAATTTTACCCCCGATTCTTTGGTCATGCCTAAAACTTCTTCTTTGGTCAAGCTCATAAGAACCACTCCCTGTAAAAGATATTAAAAATAAAAAACGCCCGCTGAAAGCCGTATCAGGCTTTTCATGCGGGCGCCTTTGCCCTTTATAACTATATATAGTGGACCGGTTTTTGTTAAT
>SLRT01000131.1 GCA_007130825.1 Syntrophomonadaceae bacterium
CAAATGAAAGGCGGGGTAGCCGGTGGAAAAAGATCAGCTGCTTGAGCAGGCCTATAACTTGTTTGAAAACATTCCCAGAGAAAGCCTGGGGTTTTTCCCCACCCCTTTGCACCGTTTGAACAATATTTCCGAACGCTACAAAGCAGAAGTTTGGATCAAGCGCGATGACCTGACCGGGCCGAGCATCTTTGGAGGCAACAAGACCAGGAAGCTGGAATATCTCCTGGGCAGGGCCAAACAGCAGGGCAATGATTACGTCATTACTTACGGGGCCACCCAGTCCAACCATGCCATGCAGACCGCGATTGCCTGTCGCAAAGTGGGCCTGAAAGCCATTTTGTACCTGGTGGCAGTTGTTCCACCCGGCAAAGGAAGGCCGCTGGGCAACCTGCTGTTGGACAGGATCATGGATGCCGAGGTCCATATTGAGCCCTGTCCCTCAGGTGATGCCGGCGAAGCCATGGAAAAAGCCCGCAGTGCGGCCGCGGTCCGGATGCAGGAATTAGAAAAAGAAGGGTCCAGCTGTTACGAGATCCCGACTGGCGGAGCCAATGATACCGGTTCGCTGGGTTACGTGCGGGCGCTGATGGAGCTGCGCGAACAGATCCGGCAGCAGCCCGGCCTGAACGGTTTCGATCATGTTTACCAGGCCACCGGATCGGGGGGAACGCTGGCCGGACTTCTGGCCGGAAAAGAACTGCTCAAAGAAGACTATGAGCTGGTGCCTGTGGAGGTGGGCCTGCTCAAGCCCGGCTTCAAGGAAAATGTAGCCGCCCTGGCCGGTGCAGCCCTTGGCCTGCTGGGGAATAAATCGGTTCTGGAAGCCGAATCGTTTATGATCGAAGAAAACTTTACCGGGCCGGGCTACGAGATGCCCTCTGTTGAATCGAGCTCCGCCTTAAAAGAGCTGGCCCTGGCAGAAGGGATCCTGGTCGGGCCGGTTTATACAGCCAAGGCTTTTGCGGCCCTGCTGGCTCACCTGCAGAGTGGTAAAATTAAAAAAAACAGCCGGGTCCTCTTCTGGCATACCGGCGGGGCTTCGGAACTCTTTGCCGAGGCCCAGATCACAGGGGACGACATCATCAGGTGAGCAGGAACATTAGAGCAGGGTGGAAATATTATGTAATTCACCTTCCTGAACAGTTTGCAGCCCGGTTCAACTTTCCGATTCAGTAGCGAAGAACCGATGGCTGCAGAAATTAATCTGCAAATGCAGATGGACGAGATGCAGATGGATATGACGATCTACCTGGTCGATGATATTATTTACATGGTAATTCCCGGAATGGGCTGGGTCAAGGAAGATATAACTGAAAGTGAATATTTAGCGCAGTCATTCGAGGATCCCGAAATGGATGAATTATTCGGTGATGTTGACCTTTTGGATTTGTTTTACAGCATTAAAATTGACAGCAATACTTTTTTGCCCGCGGAAAACAGGATTGCCTTTACTGTGACCATTGACATGATGGTGGAAAAGATTTTTTTAAAACAGGATACCATCATCAAATATCTTGAATTTGGCACTTTTGATGCCATTACCGTTCCCGGCGAGGTAATCGATCAGGCAGTACCTTTAGACGGCTAAATTGAGTGGTTAAAGATAGATGCTGAGTATGGACGAAAGTATGCCTGCTCTTGCAGCGGGCATACTTGATCACCGGCAGAAAAGCATGGTATTATTACCCCATCAGAAAAGCAAATTTTTTCGATCATGATCAAAGTAATCTTTCTGACAAGATGATAAGCATATCTGTTCCGGTGTAATAGTGATCGGAAGATATGCGTAATTTTTACCTTGCTTATTCTTATGTTTAAAATGTTTTTTAGTAATAGGGACATATGGGGCCTTTGAATCTGCCCGGCTCCAGTGAGGTAGTAATGACGTGGCCAAGCAATGCATTTTATTTGGGTTAAACTCAATAAATACGGTGCCGGACGACTCTACATTCTTCGTTCGGCAATCGTAAAAAAAGGAGGCAATAATTAACCCGTATCGGTTCGCGGTGCAGCAGTGTGGAGACCTGTTGTAATACCTTCGCCACATATACGGGCGCGGGTGAGCTGCGCAGTTAGCGGATGCTGTGCGCGGCAGAGCCGGAGATATGGCAACAGTATCGCTAAAAAAAGTAAGCAAGGTATTCAACAAAACAATAAAGGCAGTAAACGATTTTAGTCTTGACATCGAGGATAAGGAGTTCGTTGTGCTGGTTGGGCCATCTGGCTGCGGAAAATCGACCACCTTAAGAATGGTAGCTGGGCTTGAAGAAATCACAGATGGCGAACTTTACATTGATGGCATCTTCGTCAACGAAACTCAACCCAAGGATAGAGATGTAGCGATGGTTTTTCAGAATTATGCCCTCTATCCCCATATGACCGCTTATGACAACATGTCATTTGCCCTTAAACTCAGGAAAGAAAAAAAAGATGCAATCGATCAGAAAGTCAAGCAGGCAGCAGAGATACTGAATATCACGCGTTTGTTAAATCGCAAACCTAAAGAACTTTCCGGAGGAGAAAAGCAGCGAGTAGCCATCGGTCGTGCAATTGTTCGTGATCCCAAGGTTTTTCTGATGGACGAGCCCCTGTCCAATCTTGATGCCAAGTTGCGCAACCAGATGCGGGCAGAGATTATCAAGCTGCGTCAACGCATTAATACTACTTTTATTTATGTAACCCATGATCAGACCGAAGCCATGACCCTTGGCGACCGTATTGTCATAATGAATGACGGGTATATTCAACAGATCGGTACTTCCGAGGAAGTATTTAATAAACCGGCAAATCAGTTTGTAGCAAGTTTTATCGGTGTGCCGCAGATGAACTTTTTACCGGCAGAACTTAATCTGACCCAGGATA
>SLRT01000077.1 GCA_007130825.1 Syntrophomonadaceae bacterium
GACCGTCAAAATAAACTCCCCTATTGTCCCTGTTAATTTTTTAATTTATGTGCTGCACATTTATGCCGCTGCTGATTTCAACAACTAAAAAGTAGACGGCCCTTCCTTGAATGCTCCGGTTATCCATGAGCTGAACCATCACCCCCTAAAAATCACCCTCCTGGGAATTCACTTTTCCTGCAGAAGCTCTAATTATTTTATTGTTGACCTGCATTGCATAATATTGATATTATTGTTCAAGCTACACCAAAGATTAACCTTTATCTTTAAAATCTTATAGCAGGCAGGTCTAAGTGATGAACCAAAATAAACAGTTGCTTACTGTTGCATTCGAAAGTGAAAGGCTTAGTTACAGTACTCTTGATGTCGATTTGCACAATTCCGGGATCAACCAGATTTTAAGTGTCTGCGCGGCTCGGGGGCACACGATCTACCATTTCAGCATGCAGGATCTCTTTTATTATGAGGGCAAAGCTTTTGCCAAAGCATCTGTCCTGGCTTTGCCTGAAAGCTGGTACATCGATCCGCTCGAATGCTATACGTTACTTAGCAAAATTGATGAACGCCCGATACCTCTTGGTGATATGGACCTGTGCCTTTTCCGTGCAGACGACGTCAGGAATTCCAACACTCCAAACCTTGATATCCTTGGTGCTGTCGAAGAAAACGGTATCCTGATGGAAAGCATTGCAGTCACCCTCTCCACCATCGATAAATATGAAATAACCAAACGAAATCCGGACATACCACAGCCAGTAACGTATGCTGCAGATAACCTTGCTGAGGCCATGAATGCCCTTAGCCTTCTGCCGAAAATTGAAGGCTATTTTATTTTAAAAGACAGGTTTGGCTACGGATGCGGACATGGAGTACACCGCATAGAATTTGCCGATCCGGAAATCCCGGAAGTATTGAAAATGTATCTCAGTAACTATGAAAACATTATCTTGCAGGAATACTGCCCGGAAGTAAGCAAAGGCGATCTTGTTGTAACTTTTTTTGACGGGGAACTAATTGGCACCATGTGCCGGGAGGCAGCCCCGGGCGAATGGAAAACCAACTTCAGCCTGGGGGCGACACAGCTGCCTTACACTCTTACTCCTGAACTGGAGCAGATTGCCCGCGCAGTTATTAATGCATTCCCTGAATGCCGCCTGATCTCGGTTGATATGCTTCAATCAGGCAAAGTCCTGGAGGTTAATGCCTTCCCCGGGGGGAAAGGCCTGCTTGATTTGTACGGTATTTCACTGGGTACGATTGTCATGGACCGCATAGAGCGTGAGCTGCTGGGTGCAGAAATTGCCCTTTCTCCGGGTCCCCAGGTTATAAAAGCAGAGCCTGAGGACAGGTGGGACGATATTTACTATTTGTATAACGGGCACCCGGAGCCCATAGAGGTCCTTGATGTTTTCAGCGATGAAAAATATAACTTTTCGACGAGAGACTTAATTCAATTTCGCCCCCAAAATCCGGAGTTCATTCTCTCCATCCCGCATTCGGGCATTTTAGTCCCGATTAAATACAAAGAACACTTTGAAATAAATTCAAAATCGCTTCTGGAAATTGATCTCTTCAGCGATATTCTTTACGAGTCCATCGGCGGTCTGCAGTTAATATCGCGATTAGCCCCGTTTTTCGTAGACATGAACCGCGGCAGGGAAGGTTCTGAGGCAGAGCATTTGCCCAGGCACCTGACCAACCTGCCTACCGAGTATTACAACGTCGAAGATGAACTTTTCCTGCAAAAAGATTACAATCCGGCCCAGGAAGAAAAAATATTAAAATACTATGATCTTTATCACGGGATCCTGGCTTCGCTGATCGAAAACATGAAACGGGAACAGGGATATGCCCTCCTTGTTGACTGTCATTCAATGTCTTCTGTAGGGCTGGGCCGGGTTCACGACGAAGGGCAGGAGCGGGACAATATCGTAGTAGGGACTCTCGGTGACACTTCCGCCCACCCGGATATAATCAGGGCTTTTGTCAATTCGCTGCGGCAGGGTATAAAACCTTACGGCCTGGGGCTGACCGTTGCCAAAAACGAACCTTACGCGGGAGGCTTTATCACGAGAATGCACAGCGATCCCGAAAACGACGTCCATGTGATCCAGATCGAGGTAACCATGGATACCTACATGTACGAACCGGTAGATTCAGACAAGGCCAAACGCTATGCTTTAAAACAGTCAAGGCTGAATATCGCCCAGGACTTCCTGCGCAAAGCGGTCCTGGCTGCCTCTGCTGCGGCCAAAGAAATCTATTCCCCAAAAAGGTGAATGGTACCCCCGTCCCCCTGCTATATACGGGTATCGTCCAGGCTACTGGAAAGTCTTTTTTTCTTTTCCATTTTATCCACATTGAGAATGATTCTGGCATCCACTATGGTCAGACCTTCTTCATGAACGATGACCGGGTTAAGATCCATTTCGTTAATTTCCGGATAAGCCTCGATGACCTCCGAAACTTTTCCGATCAGTTTCGCAATGGCTTCCTTGTCGCGGGGCGGGCGGCCACGGACGCCGTCCAGGATCGTCGAAGCCTTGATTTCATCAATCATCGAGGCGGCCCAGCTTTCGGAAACCGGAAGCACCCGGAAGGAAACATCCTTCACCACTTCAACCAAAATTCCTCCCAGGCCAAACATAACGATAGGCCCGAACTGGTCGTCGTTCTTGGTGCCGATAATAACCTCTACTCCTTCGCCGGACATACGCGACACAATGCAACCCCTGATATCAGCATCAGGCTTGTATTCGTAAGCATTTTTGATTATTTTTTTAAAAGCTTCGCGAACTTCCCGTTCGTTTTTCAGGTTTAGCATCACCCCTCCGGCGTCAGATTTGTGTATAATATCGGGTGATACTATTTTCATGGCCACGTCGTAACCATTTTCTGCGGCGATTTTTACCGCTTCTTCCTCATTAGCCACCAGGTGGTCCATGGATACAGGTATGCCTTGCCATTTTAAAAGCTCTTTGGCTTCATGCTCCAGTAAAGCCGTCCTGCCTTCGGCAATGGCATCGTCGATAATTTTCCGTCCTTCAGGTACGGCCTTCGCTCCCCAATCGAAATGGAAATTACTTTCTTTACTGACTTCCAGCCGATAGGAGCCATAGAAGGAGAGAGCCTCTATGCATTTACAGGCGATCTCCAGGGAATCATATACCGGGATTTTATAATAACGCAAAAGGTCCAGCGAATGGGGTTTGGCGTAATTGTAAAGGCTGTGCAGCACGATCGGTTTACCGATTTTTCGCACCAGTTTTCCCATGCGGTGGGCGGCGTCTTCTTCCTTAAAGGCCAGCTTTTTGGCAAAGCGGATGCCGTAGCCGCCGAAAAGGCCGACGACAAGAAGCCCGTTTATATTCTTGTCATTTAACAGTATTTCCGCGCAGTCGGCAAAGATAGCCGGGTTTTGATCGGCCCCTCCCGCCACATCAATGGGATTGGCCAGCGACGCATTGGGGGGAAGAAAGGCATTTAGTTTATCCCTGGTGTCTTCCTCAAGCTCCGGAATTTTTATACCCAGTTCGGTCAGGTAGTCCGCCGCAATGGTAGCATGTCCGCCACCGTCGGCAAGAATGGCAATAGATGATTCTTCAATCAGGGGAAGGGAAGCCAGGGATTCGGCGATGGGGAACATCTCGTCAGAATGCTGCACAGTGATAATTCCCGCCCTCTTAAAAGCGCTATTGGCCACTTCAGAAATACCGGCCAGCGCCCCGGTATGAGATCCGGCAGATTTGCTGCCCTTGGCGGACCTTCCGCTTTTATAAAGCACGATCGGCTTTACCTGCGTAGTTCTGCTTGCCTGCTGAAGAAACTTTCGGCCCTCCCTGAGCCCTTCAACGTACATCAGGATGGCGTTTGTGTCCGGATCGGCAGTAAAGTATTCCAGGTATTCGTGAAACTTGATATCGGCTTCATTACCCACGCCCACATAATAATTGAAACCCATCTGGCTTTTAAGGCCGGCTTCGGTAATCAGGGTCAGGGCAATATTGCCACTCTGGGTAAGCAGAGCGATAGAGCCGTGCGGAACATTTTGCAGCCCGACCAGGTTGAGCCCTTTATCTACGCTGATCATACCGGATGTATTTGGCCCGATGATCCGGATACCCTCTGCGCTGGCAACTACCTCCTCTTCCAGGCGCTTCCCTTCTTCTCCCATTTCACCGAAACCCCCGGCTATCACCACCGCTCCGGCAGCGCCTTTCGCAGCGCATTCCACAAGAATTTTCTTAAGCGTCCGGGCAGGGGTTGTAATCAGGGCAAGGTCAAATTTTTCCGGGATATCCATGACCGAGCTGTAACACTTCAGGCCGAGAATAGATTTTTCCTTCGGATTAACCGGATAGATGCGGCCTTCATATTTTTCATCCAGCAGAGTTTTAATAGCCTGGAAGCCTCGTTTTGCTTCATCTTTTGATGCTCCGATAATCGCTACCGAATCGGCCTTAAACAATCTTTCGAGAGCATTATTTTTTTGAGAAGTCTCCATCAAATACCATCCTTTTTGTTTTTGTTTTGATCCTTTTACTAATCCACATATATTCGTGGAAAATCTTGCTTTTTTTTAAAATATTTTCCTCACTTGAGAATAACCCTGGCATCGACTACAGTCAGGCCCTGGTCATGCACAATAACCGGATTAAGATCTATTTCGCGAATTGAAGGATATGCCTGGGCAATCTCCGATACTTTCTGGATCAATTTAACAATTGCCTCCTTGTCCGATGGAGGCCGGCCGCGAAAACCATCGAATATCACTGAAGCTTTGATTTCATCAACCATAGCTCTGGCCCAGTATTCAGAAACCGGCACAACCTGGAAAGATACATCTTTCATCACTGAGACCATGATCCCGCCCAGGCCAAACATGACAGTAGGACCAAACTGATCATCAGTTTTCATGCCGATTACAGTCTCGATCCCCTTTTCGGACATTTTTGACAAAAGACATCCCCTGATCTCCGCTCCTGGCTTATAGTCACTGCAGCTATTGATTATTGTATTGAAGGCTTCACGAACTGCAGGCTCATCTTTTAATCCCAGCATCACCCCTCCGGCCTCGGACTTGTGCATAATATCGGGTGATACTATTTTCATGGCCGTATTATAGCCAAGCTTTTCAGCAAAGCTTACCGCCTCGTCCGCACTGGTTGCCAGGTAGTCCCTGAACACAGGTGCTCCCTGCAGCCTAAAAAGCTCCTTGGCTTCATACTCCAACAGAACTTTTCTACCTTCAGCCAGGACATTGTCGATAATTTCCTGCCCCTCGCTGACTGCTTTCGACCCCCAGTTAAGCTTAAAGTTACTTTCTTTACCGTATTCCCGGCGATAGGATCCATAGACGGATAGAGCCCCTATGCATTTACAGGCGATCTCCAGGGAATCATAAACCGGGATGTTGTAGTAGCGCAAGAGTTCCAGCGAATGGGGTTTGGCGTAATTATAGAGGCTGTGCAGCACGATCGGTTTAGCGCTGCTTTCCATCAGTTTTCCCATGAGGTGGGCGGCGTCCTCTTCAATGAAGGCGAGCTGTTGGCTAAAAAGGATACCGTAACCACCAAAAAGGCCGACGATCAAAAGCCCGTGAATATTTTTGTCATCTAAAAGGATTTCTGCACAGTCGGCAAAAATCGCCGGGTTCTGGTCGGCTCCTCCCGCCACATCGATGGGATTTTCCAGGGACGCGTTGGGGGGAAGAATGGCACATAGTTTATCCCTGGTTTCCTTTTCAAGCTCCGGGAGCCTAATGCCCATCTCGGTCAGGTAGTCCGCCGCAATGGTGGCATGTCCCCCTCCGTCGGCAAGAATGGCAATGGAGTTATCTTTTAACATGGGCAGTAAAGCCAGTGTCTCGGTAACTGGAAACATCTCGCCGGGATGGTCCACTTCAATAATTCCGGCTCTCTTGAACGCTGATTGAGACACTTCAGAAATACCGGCCAGCGCCCCGGTATGGGATCCGGCCGACTTGCTGCCCTTGGCGGACCTTCCGCTTTTATAAAGCACGATCGGCTTAACCTGCGTGGTTTTGCTTGCCTGCTGGAGAAACTTACGGCCCTCCCTGAGCCCTTCAACATAGATCAAAATGATCCCGGTGTTCGAGTCTTCGGTAAAGTATTCCAGGTATTCGTGAAACTTAATATCTGCTTCATTGCCAATACCAACATAATAGTTGAACCCCGCCTGGCTCTTGAGGTTGGCTTCTGTAATAACGTTAAGGGCGATATTGCCACTTTGGGTCAGTAAAGCGATATTTCCTTCCGGGACATTTTGCAGCCCTACCAGGTTGAGTCCTTTAGCTACATTGATCATTCCGAATGTGTTCGGTCCGATGATCCGGATGCCCTTTGCATCGGCTACCAGCTCTTCTTCCAGTCTTTTCCCTTCTTCGCCCAGTTCACCGAAACCCCCGGCAATTACTACCGCCCCGGCAACGCCTTTCTCAGAGCATTCTATAAGAATATCCTTAAGCGTCCGGGCAGGGGTGGTAATCAGGGCCAGATCGATGTTTTCCGGGATATCCAGGACCGAGCTGTAACACTTCAGGCCGAGAATAGAGTTTTCCTTCGGGTTAACCGGATAAACGCGGCCTTCAAATTTTTGATCCAGAAGAGTTCTAATAGCCTGGTAGCCCTGTTTTGCTTCATTTTTTGAAGCTCCGATGATCGCCACCGATTCGGCATGAAATATGCGGTCGAGATTCATGTTATCTCCCCCTGTAGACCGGATTTCTTCGCTCGGCGAAGGCATTAACGCCTTCCTGCCAGTCTTCGGTATCCATGCAGGCAAGGATAGCATCGGCCTCCAGTTGGAGCACCGTTTCAAGGTCGAGCATCGAAGATCTCTGCAGGTGTTTCTTAGCCATTGCCATGGAAATGGGTGCCTTGCCGGCAATACCGGCGGCAAATTCCATGACATTATCCATGAATGCCGCCATGGGGTAAGAGTAGAGGGCGATACCCAGGTCGACTGCCGAAGCAGCATCGAGGACCCTGCCGGTGTAGATTAATTCCTTGGCTTTCATCAGGCCTACTATGCGGGGAAGATGCAGCGTAACGCCGCCGCCCACGAAAGTGCCCAGCCCGATTTCGGGAAAAGCGATTGTAGCTTCATCGGACATGAGGATAAAATCGCAGGAAAAGGCCATCTCGGCGCCTGCACCGCGGGCAGGACCGTTTACGGCGGCAATAACGGGCTTGGGATACCGGTAAAGAAGCCGCGTTGCTTCGTGGGCCTGTTCGATGTATTTTCTTTTCTGGGCATGGGTACGTTCACCCTCGGAATGTTTTTTTAAATCCGCTCCTGCACAGAAGGCCTGTTTTTCAAGGCCATCCTTGATTCTAACCGAACCGGTCAGGATAACTACTCGTACTTCACCGTCTTGCCTGTGTTTTTGCAGAAGATACGCTATCTCGGAATACATTTCCTCATTTACGGCGTTCATTCTTTCGGGCCGATTAAGCCTTAAGATAAGAATACCATCATTAATCTCACATTTAATTGTCGAGTAATTCATACCGTCCTCCTTGAGTTCAGTTGAAAATCAACAGGGCTCTGGCCCTTTGTATAAAACCCTGCATCTAACTTTTCTAAAGCCCGGGCACATCTGCCTGGTGCCTTATCAATAAAAACAAAACTAAGCCTGCCCAATATATCTGCACTGCTGAAATTGTTTATGTTTTCAGGAAGGTAGGCGCGATCGAAGCCGATGCCATTTATGGAGCTGTGGAAAGCGATCTTATGCGGAGGAATAAAAAGTTGTCTTTTCTGTATAAAGAAAAAGTCACTCAGACAACCTGGAACCGGGCTCAAGAGACCCCTCCTTTCAGCATCAACTACAGCTATTGCCCACAAAATGGCCGGAACCTGTCCCTTTATGGTTTCCAGCCTTATCCAGATGAAGGCTATCAGTTTTAATAATTGCAAAATAATAATTATTTTTAACCGCTTCTATAATACCATAAAAACAGGGAAATGTCTAGCCGTTACCGGAGTTTAATAGATCTTTTGCGGCAGGTGAAGTAAGCGGATTATGGTAGTGGCAATGAAGGACTTGAAATCATCCGGGTTCTTTGCGGCGGTTATGTCTGTGACTCAGCCAGCAGCAGTTCGCTTAAAGAACAGGGTTCGAGGTCTTGATCACGCAGCCCGGAAAGAATAGCAGGCAGTGCGGCGATATCTTCGGGGTGGAAGTGCAATAATACAATGCTTCCGCCCCTGGCATTTGCCAGCACATGTTCAGTGATCCGCTCTGAAGTGTAGGCTCCATGGCGCAAAGCAAACATCGCCTCAACATCCCACAGGACGGCAAACATTCCTTTTTCGGCAATAAGTTCCTGGAGCTGTTCTTTTTGCTCTCTGGGTCCGGTGAGAAATCCGTCACCGTAGGGTGGCCGGAAAAAGTAAGTGTGATAGGGCTCACCGAGAGCCTCTTCCACCGCTTCCTGCCATCCGTTTATCTCTGCACTGACTTGCTCCGCGGTGATCCTGGTTAAAGGTGGATGGCTGTAGGTGCTATTGCCCAGTTCGTGCCCCTCTTTGACCGCCCGGCGCCATACTTCCGGTTGTCGTTCAACCCACGATCCCATGGGGAAAAGGGTCGCCTGGATATCGTACTCCCCAAGGCTATCAAGGGCCTGATCGATCAGTTCGGCTTTCATCCCGTTGTTAATAGTTATGGCTACTTTATTAGTATCGCGGCTGCCGTGGTCAATTACCGTCTCAGAACGCAGCATTTTATTTTCTTCGCGCAGTTTTTCGTTTTCTTCATATATTTCGTCATACTGTTCTTTCAGGCGCTCATTTTCCTGCTCGACCTGGTCAAGCCTTTCTTCAAGCGGCTGCAACTCTTCACGCATTGATTGGGCTGCCAGGAACTGGGTAACGCCGAATGCAATCCCCAGGGCTGCCACAGCGAGTGTTATAATAAAGTAAATTACCGGGCGTCCCGGCGACTTTTTTCTGAGTTGACTTGATCTTGAGTTATATTCATCTTCCATGTTCAACACCTCCCGTCTTTATAATAGTATGTTTCCGGTTTGCTACTGCCAGTTTGCATTAAATGGAAACCCCGAGTTGTTCTTCAGCCCTATTTATGCTCCGTCATAAATGTAAGCTTCTTTCGACTTGCTGAACACCCCGATATCGGGTTCATAAGCGCAGAAACGCTTAAAGCGAGAATCTTGCCCCGGTCTTTAATAGAGGCTCTCCCAGCCGCGGGCTGTTTTTGCGGCCAATTAATCATTTTTGGATTGCCAGACTTCCGCACCAAACAATCCTTTTCATAATATTGTCACATTTATACTATCACTAATAACAGTTTTTGCAAAGATCTGAACCAGATCTGAACCTATTGGTACTTTTCTCCCGGACACCTGACATATAGAAAATTTTTGTCGTTGTGCATAATCCAAAGCTAGAATAAGTTACTGGGTTTTATGAAAAGAATTGATATAAGCCTCATGCGATGTTATATTATATTTAAACGCTTGTGTTCAATAGAACGGAGATTAATCTCGATGAATGATGAAAACTATACATGGCTTCGTCACAACATGGTTGAAACCCAATTAAAATCCCGGGGAATAACAGACAAAAAAGTGTTGGAAGCTTTTTACAAAGTGCCGAGACACGAGTTTGTAAGCCCGGAACTACATCCCATGGCCTATGAAGATCACCCCCTGCCCATCGCCCATGACCAGACCATATCGCAACCATATATTGTGGCCCTCATGACCCAGTCCTTAGAGTTAAAAGGGGATGAAAAGGTCCTGGACGTTGGAACCGGCTCAGGTTACCAGACAGCAATACTGGCTGAACTGGCCAGGCACGTTTGTACTATCGAAAGGTTTGAAAAGTTATCGAAGAGCGCTTCGGCAGTGCTAAAAAAGCTGGGCTATGAAAACATCAGCTATAAAGTTGGAGACGGCACTAAGGGATGGGGCGAAGAAGCTCCTTTTGAAGGCATCCTGGTAGCGGCTGCCGCTTCATATATACCTGATTTACTACTTGAACAGCTCTCCCGGAACGGCAACATGGTCATTCCAGTTGGTGCTTCCCTGAGCCAGGAACTGCTGGTTGTGAGCAAAGACAGTCAGGGAAATATTACTAAACAGGAAGTCGGGGCATGCCGCTTTCTTCCCTTGATAGAGGAGAAAGAAAAGTGAGTTCATGATTTATTTTCCTTCGATAAGTTTTCCATCTTCTCGATATAAAACAAGGCCTGGAACTGCCTCATCTTGATCTCATTGATCAGCTCATCTTTTGCGGGGCCTTCCTCCAGTTTATTTTTCTTGCGCTTTAAGCGGACGATATAGTCTGATAGTTCTTTTGTTTCCGCTGACAGTTTAAGCAGTTCATCTTTATGATCAGCCATTGTTTTTCTCCCTGCTTCTGTTTAACTTTTTTGGGGGTCTGTTTCCTGGTGTTGTTTCTTGACGATAAATACTGCAGTTGTAAATAAATTCGACACTACAAGAATTATACCTGCCCTGTTTACCGGTAAAGCACCGGCAATTCATAGGCTCACTTCAGGCAGTGAAACAGAATTGGGCATAATACAACGCGTTACAAGCGCTGCATTGACAGAACTGACGCATGAAAATAAATAAGCCAGTATGGCAGTGATTGCGAGGGCAACGAAAAAAACTTTTTCGCAAAAAGCACTGGACAGAACAAATCAAAGATGAGATAATTAGTGTCCTGACTTTGACAGCAAATTCGCCAAAAAATAGGCCGCAGCACCCATGAATAAAGGGCTTGCGGCCTTTACCTTTTGTCATAAATATGTAGGGAACAGCCTTACTTTTTGCATTTAGCCAAAATATTTTTTATCTCAGCTAGTTGAAGCCTTTTCCGGGTGAAATCGATTCCGAGCTTGCTGCCAATATCATCAGACATCTCACTTCTGTAATTAAATAAATAAAGGTTATCCTGCTCATGGGAGCAGGATATTCTATTTAAACACTGAACAATTCTTTCTGGGGAATAGCGCCTGTCAGTTAACTTTTGGATCAACCTGATGATGACAAGAGCAATGAAACAGGTAAGAAAATGAGCGCTGATGCGCTCCTCCCTGGAAACATAAACAGGCCGTGCTTCAATGGTCCCTTTGGTGATCTTGAAAGTTTCTTCAATCTCCCATAGCCCTTTGTAAGTATCAATAATCTGCTGGTCGGACATTTCAAGTTCAC
>SLRT01000116.1 GCA_007130825.1 Syntrophomonadaceae bacterium
GCTATTCTAGATCGCTTGATTCATAACAGCGAAATATTTAACATGAGTGGTGATAGCTTTAGAGTAAATCATAGAAATACCATATTGTAGCAAAAAACGTCCATTTTTAATGGCCGTTTTTCATCCAAAAGTATTGACCGCTTACAGTTGAGTGATTATTGCTTTAAGGATTGCTGTTAAAATGGGAAAGAAAGCTTAATACAGTGCTGCTTTTTTATAGATTAACCAAATATCCCAAATTAGC
Source organism: Syntrophomonadaceae bacterium (assembly GCA_007130825.1). Lineage (GTDB taxonomy): Bacteria > Bacillota > Dethiobacteria > DTU022 > DTU022 > B1SED10-74M. The sequence continues at coordinate 245 of SLRT01000116.1, forward strand.
TGAATGCATAAGGAGTGCTGATGGTGCCTAATTATATCTATGAAGAAAAGCTATTTTCCAGGATCAATGCAGTTATATTTGCTGTTATAGTAGGACTTTTGCTTTATGCTCTAATTTACCAGCCTCTTGCAGAACCCTTTGGAACGAATCCTGCACCTAATGAATTTTTAGTTTTCATGATCCTTCTTTTTTCTGCGATAAGGATTAATTTTAGCACATTAAGGATTACAAGCGATTACAATGATTTAAACATTGGCTACGGGATTATAAAAAAACCATTCCCAGAGAAAAGATTGAAAAGTGTTACCTTGATCAAACCAGAGCAATTCTTTATGGCGGATGGGGCATCAGGATTGGCAGAGTAAAGGGGAAATGGCGGTTAATCTATAATACGGTAGGAGATCCCAGGGTAGTTGTGGTATTTTTACCTCTTTGTTCAACTTGTATGCTCTAAAGCGTAAAACCCTAAATTGATCCTTAAATGATGGAGGCCTCGTTTCTACCCGTGGCGAATCAGGCCAAAGTCTGTTTTTTTAGGGTCGGGTTAGCTTGACCTGCAGCTTTATAGTGTAGTAGTATATTTACAACAGAAAAGCAAATTCTTATCTCTTAGACCTGTTCCCCGGTGAGCACCTTTGATCAAACCGGGCAGGTCGGCAAATATAAAACCACCCTCATCACCAACTTTTACCATACCCAAGTTGGGAACAAGGGTAGTAAAGGGATAAGACTCCACTTTTGGTTTTTCAGCCGTGATTCTACTTAAAAGCGTTGATTTTCCAGCATTAGGCAAACCAACCAATCCAACCTGGGCCATCAGCTTTAATTTCAGGTATACTTTCTTCTCTTCCCCCGGTAAACCATTTTCTGCCAGACGAGGAACACGCCTCCTCGAACAGGGAAAACGGGTATTTCCTTTACCACCTTTGCCGCCTTTTGCTACCAGGACTTTCTGACCGGGTGACGTCAAATCGGCCAGTAAATAGTCATCACTATCCCGAATAATCGTACCCGGGGGAACAGGAATAAAAAGATCTGTGCCATTTGCACCGTGTTGATTTTTCCCGCGCCCATGAGCGCCATCATACGCTTTGATATTGCGGCGGTAGCTCAAGTCCAAAAAACTATGCTTTGAAGGATCGGCCCAGAAGTAAACGCTTCCACCGTTTCCGCCGTCACCTCCGTCAGGTCCTCCCTTGGAAACATACTTTTCCTTGCGGAACGAAACTGTTCCGTTACCACCCCGGCCCCCCTGGACAAATAACTCCAGCTCATCTATGAACATCAGTCCATAATCACCTGCAGTACTGCCGATTAAACATTCGTTTATTGAGCGTGGTCCGGGTTACAACCCGGACCACATGGACTAATTAATTGCTGATTGCATCTGCCGGCAGTACACTTACCTGTTTTTTGGCGCGATTAGCATGCTCAAAGACCACACGTCCATCCGCCTTGGCAAACAATGTATCATCACTGCCTTTACCAACATTAATTCCCGGATGGAAACGGGTGCCTCTTTGCCGGATAATAATGCTTCCCGCTTTGACCACCTGGCCGCCATAGCGCTTTACACCCAGTCGCTTGGCATTACTGTCCCGGCCGTTGCGAGAACTGCCAACTCCTTTTTTATGAGCCATTTATGACACCTCTCCTTCATGCCTTTCATTTTTACTTATTGTATAACTTTAATTGCTAATATTTCCAATCAAAACATCGGTATAAGGCTGGCGGTGACCCTGTTTACGGCTGTAATTTTTCTTCGGCTTATACTTAAAGACCGTAATTTATCGTCTGCGGCCCGTAGCCACAACCTTTCCTTCAACCTGGCAACTATCCAGGTATGGTTTTCCCACCTGCATATCCTTACCATCATTAATCATTAATACCCGATCAAATTTGACTGTTTCACCTTTCTCTGCCGGTAATTTTTCAACCCGGATTGTCTTACCTTCCTCTGCACGGTACTGTTTTCCACCTGTCTCAATAATTGCGTACATAAACAAACCCCCTGTAAGGACTCGCCGAATCAGGTAGCCCGAGCTCTCCGGTGCTTTAATTACCTATCTTCGTGCGGTTTTCAATCTATTGCAGAGTTAACATGGGTATTCTCCTTTGTCAATTAGAATGGCGCCGAACACATGATGGAACCGAAAAAATATTAACACAAACTAAACATGGCAAAATATTTTTGCTAAATAAGATCCCCGAACAAATTTTTACTTGACACAGCCATACGCTTGTTATAAAATGCACTTAAGTTAAAAATGAATATAAGTTCCCTTCGATCCATTTTCTCTAAGGCCTCAGGACAAGCGCTATGAAAAATGGACGATAGGGTTCAGCTGGAAACGGCTGAGCCTCCCGTTGCGGAAAGAAGGGCGAAAGAGCCAATTATGGCAAAATCGCATTTCCCAACGGTAAATGTGATTTTTTGTTTTTAGATTCAATAGTCCATTAAAGGAGAAGATTAAAAATGAAATTGTCAGCCAGAAACCAGTTGAAAGGCAAAGTTTCCAGTGTCAAAGAAGGGCCAATATCAACCGAGGTGATTATTGACATTAACGGAACCCGGGTAACTTCAAGCATCA
>SLRT01000016.1 GCA_007130825.1 Syntrophomonadaceae bacterium
AATTATATGATAAGCTGTGCAAATTGATTTATGAAGGTGATTTTTTAATATCTGAGCATGGCTACACAGAGCTAGCAGAAGATAGCCTTACCGTAAAAGAATTGATCAACGGAATTAAGAAAGCAGCTATTGTTGAAGAATATCTGGAATACCCAAAAGGACCCTGTTTGCTGTTATTACAAAAGGGCGCATGTGGAAATCCTGTACATGCAGTATGGGGAATACCCAAAAATCAAGACAAACCTGCAGTTTAATCACAGCTTATAAACCTGATCCTTTGCGGTGGGACAAGTCATTTACCCGGAGGTTATAATTATGAGAGAAAGAAAAAAACTAAATACCTGCACGAAGGGAAATATGTAGCTGAAGTTGAAGTAGTGCTTTATAATGATGAAACTGGATGGTCCCCGTACTTGTGTCTGGAAGATACCTATAAACTCGATGAAGTAAGATACGCTCTACGCCAGGGTGATATCGGAGCTGCGTCAAAGTACGGAAAAATCTATGAACTTCGCCAGGTGACAAGTGTATAGTTGTGACGTTATTAAAGACAACTGCTAACTCATATTTCATGCCCTCAGAATAATCATTTCCACATAACACATTTCAAACTTCTCACTCCACCAGGCACAGCGCTGGCTGATACATTTACGCCAGCTCGTCATTTTCCGCCCTGATAAGTTTGACCATACTGCCAAACAGGGGCTTGCTGGTAACATTAACAAATCCGGTTGTGCTGATAAAAGCTTCCGTATTATGGGCAACCTGATCGCCGGTAAGCAGGTAAAGAGGTTTTGAGAGTGAACTGGCTATTCCCCCCAACCTGCCTTGAGGACGGACATGTTCCAGCGACAAAAATATGCCATTTGGCTTTAGTACCCTTTTTATTTCATTAAGGCCCGGCAGAGGATCGGGCAGTTGACAGAAAAGAAATGTAGAAACGGCACTGTCAAAGGTATCATCAGGGAAGGGAAGGTTTCGCACATCGGCCAAAACAAATTCTACCTGGACCGGTTTTCCCCTTGCCCTTCTGCGCGCCATCTTAAGGAAGCTTTCATTAACATCAATGGCAGTTAAATGGTGCTGTGGCCGGTAATGGGCGATGTTCAGTCCGGTACCTGCCCCCGCTTCCAGAACACGGGGTCCCTTGACCCCTTTCCAGAGCCTCTCCCGCCATTTTCTGATTAGCAGGACCTCAAAAGGCTTCAGGAAGAAGTCGTATGCCGCTGCCGTAAAAGTAGAATCTTTAATCTCGCATCAGACACCTTTCAGTGAAATAGTAAAGATTTTCTTTTCGCATAAGCTTGATCAAATCCAATAATCCTAAGTTTTAAATCTTCATTGGAGTCTTTGTAAATGCCAGTGGCCTGACCCCCCGGTATTGGCTAAAATTCATTTTATTTTTCCGTTTCCAGTATAATCAGGGCAGCAACCTGATATCGCCTTCCAGGCGGGAAAAGTGCTTTTGATCCAAAGTATATATTGCTTCAGGTCCGTTTATAACAGCACAGGCACAAAGGTGGGCATCGATATAATCTAGATTTTTTTCAGCGTAATCTTTGAAAACTTTTCTTACAACATCCTTATCTTCTACAAGCAATCCGTCTGATTCAATCATATTACCAAGAATAATGGCTATTTCTGATTTGCTGTAACCATAATAGCCCTGCAGGGTCCAAACAACTTCGGCCAGGATTAAGGGGTGCAAATGCAGGGCAATCTTACCCTTTTCCGCTTCAGAAAAAAGCTGGAATGCTGCTTCAAAGTATTTCGGATGGTCTTTAAGTAAAAAACGCAGAATTATGTTCGCATCGAGCCAGGCCTCTTTTTTACTCATAATCTTCAACTGCCCGTTCTGCTACAAGCTGCCTGGCTCTCTTTTCTTCCTCTTCCAGACCGGGGAAATCTTTGCGCTTAGATAGTAAACCGGCATATTCAGTAAGAGGGCGCTTCCTGACAAATTCAATTTCAACTTTGCCTTCGCCAACCAGCGTAAAAGTCACCTCATCGCCAATATTCAGGCCTACCGCCTGCCTGATCTTTGCCGGTATTTGAACCTGTCCTTTTCCAGTAATCACGGAGCGTTTTGTTAACATTGACATAGCATTGCCTCCTTGATTAAAATTATATCATGTATGATATATATTTCAATGATTTACTTTTCAACGTTGATACTGATAACGGCAGCACCTGGTTCAGCCTACCTGGCAATAACTTTATTTATACCTCTGAGGGGCTAAAGATAATAGATCATTGTCTGCTGCGAGGCGAGATCGTTTGTTTTGGGTGCTCGGAGGAGGAAAAACTTTTGCAAAGCTGCTAAAAGAAAGGCTTGAAAGTATAATATATAAGTCCATTCCGGGAAAGACCGGATATTCCGGTTCTTTTTACCTGGCTTGCAAAACCGGAGGGTAAACCCGTATAACTTTGGGAACTATTTCTGACCTGTCGCTGACTTATAAATAAAACATGGAAGTTTTTAAAACCGGAGAGGTCAGGTGGTGAGCAGGATAATGATAAGGATGGGTTTGCTAAACCTGGTGGCATTGGTGATATTTGTTTTTCTAATCGGTTCTGGACCTGCTCAAAACGGCGGCCGGCCTGAAGGCAGTACCGAAATTACTGCCCGGGAGCTGGATCCCGGAGAAAGCGGAATCCAGGAAGGCTAGGTTCTATAGACATCTTTACGGTGAGCAACTTTGATTACCCATATGGTCAATTCATAATCCTGGATGGAATAAAGAATGCGGTAGTGTCCCTGGCGAATGCGATAACGCTCTGACCCGGTTAATTTTTCACATCCCGGCGG
>SLRT01000124.1 GCA_007130825.1 Syntrophomonadaceae bacterium
CAGGTAACGATGCCTATGTGCTACGAGATGGTGAGCTTTTCCCAAACCTGGGTAAGGTAACGGGGTTCCAGCTGCAGAAAGGTGATGTGGTAACGGTAGTAGCCGGTGGTGGTGGCGGTTACGGGAATCCGCAGGAACGGGAACCAGAAAAGATCCGGGAAGATGTGAAAAAAGGCTATGTGTCCCTGGAGAAAGCCAGGGATACATATAAAACTGAAATTCATGAATCAGACGGCCCTCTGCATCGATGTGGGGTTAACGAACGGAAGGAGGGGAAAAAATGAAAAAATACCGGATTGCTTGTGACATGGGCGGGACCTTTACCGATTTAATGCTTTTCAATATGGAAAACAAGGAAATGAAGTTGGTTAAAGTTCCCTCTGACCCGAAAAATCCGCAGAATGCAGTTTTAAACGGGATTGAAAAATTAAATGTTGATTTTTTAGAAGTAGATTTTATAGGCCATGGAAGCACGATAGCCCTGAACACCTTGATTCAAAAAAAAGGTTCAAAGACGGGATTGATCACGACCAGGGGTTTTAAAGATATTTTGGAAATTCAAAGGTTTAACCGCCCCGATATGTACAACTTAAACTATGAAAAGCCAGAGCCTTTGGTGCCGCGCAACTGGCGCTTGGAAGTTGATGAAAGAGTGGAATGGGACGGTACAGTTAGCAGGAAGCTCGATTTGCAGGAATTAGATGATCAAGTGCAAGCATTACTGGTGCAAGATGTTACTGCAATAGCAATCTGTTTTATCAATGCCTATATTAATTCTGCAAATGAAGAAATGGCTTACAAGTACCTGCGAAGCCAATACCCGTCTCTGTATGTTACCGCTTCCTACCAGATGTCAAGGGAATGGAGGGAATATGAACGTAGTTCGACCGCTGTTATTAATGCTTACCTCCAACCATCTGTGCGGGATTACCTGGCCACCTTGGAGGCGGAAATGCTTCAAAGGAGCTATAAAAAGCAGTTACTAATAACCAAAAACGATGGGGGTTTAATGAGCGCCGGAGTGGCCAAGGAAAGGCCGGTGAGTATGATCAGTTCCGGACCGGCAGGAGGGGTTCTGGGTGCTGAATATTATGCCAGGCTCACGGGAAAAAATAACATTATTACACTTGATATGGGTGGCACCAGTACCGATGTCAGTTTAATAGAAAATGGGCAAGCTAAAATTGGTCGTACTTTCGAAATAGATCGCTATCCTATATTGGAATCATTTACTGACATCTATTCCATTGGGGCTGGTGGAGGTACTGTTGCCTGGATTGATGATGCAGGAATGTTAAAAATGGGCCCCCACAGCAGTGGTGCGATTCCGGGACCGGTATGTTATCAGAAAGGAGGTACCGAACCTACAGTTACCGATGCCAATGTTATACTGGGTCGCATTGATCCCAAATATTTTTTGGGAGGTGAAATGGTATTGGATCGGGACGGAGCCGAGTCTGCCTTTCATAAGCTGGCAGAACCGTTGCAAATGAATATACAAGAGTGTGCCACGGGCTGTCTGGAAATTATAAATGCTGCCATGGTCAATGCAATCCGTGTTGTTTCTATTGAAAAGGGATATGATCCCCGGGATTTTGATCTGATCGTTTTCGGAGGGGCAGGAGCATTGCATGGTGCACTTCTGGCTTCGGATCTGGGTATTCCACGGGTTATTATTCCCAAGAATCCTTCACATATGGCACCCTGGGGGATCCTGGTTGCAAATATTAAACATCAACTTTCGCGTACTTTTATCGCAAGTATTTCTAGCCTTGCAATGAAGGATCTTGAATTGGTTCTAGAAGAACTGCGAGATGAAGCTGTAGAAATGCTACAGCATGAAGAGATAGAAGAGGAGCGGATGCAGATTCATTTTGCCCTGGATATGCGTTATGAGGGTCAGGAGCACACAGTTACTGTTCCGTTTAATTGCAATAATGGGTTAAATGCAGTACAGCAGTCAAGACAAGAGTTCGACAGCGAACACGAACGGCTTTATTCCTTCTCACTTCCGGCAGCGGAGTGCCAAATCGTTAATGTTCGCTGTGAAGCTACGGGGGAAATGAAAGGACCAGAACTAAAGGAGATCGATACAGCTGTGGTTCAGGGAGATGCGCTTAAGGGCTATCGAGATGTCTATATTGATCGCAATCAGGGTTTTATACTATGCCCTATTTATGACAGGAATAAAATTGTTCCAACACAGAAAATTGAAGGTCCGGCTGTTATTGAGGAAGCAACATCTACCGTGATGCTTTTTAACGGGCAGACTGTCTCTATGGACAACTATGGGAATCTATATATTGAAACTGTTAGTTCAGCTGACTAACAACTGTTATGTCTTTAATATTTATAAACAGTTTGCCAGATGGCATAAATAAGCTACGCTGGGGTGGTGAAGATTTGATATCAAGGCGGAGCGAGGGGTTAGATGTTATCACAGTAGAGGTAGTTCGCAACTATTTAATCTCTATTGCGGAAGAGATGAAGAAGACGATTATTCGCACTTCGATGAGTCCGATTATTTATGAAGTATTGGATTTCAGTACTGGTGTATTTGATCGTCGTTCCCGGTTAATTGCGCAAGCTTCCGGGCTGGCGATATTTTTGGGTACTTTAGACTGGGCGGTCAAAGCGGTTTTAGACAAGTATGGTGAAAGTAATTTAAAGCCGGGAGATATATTTCTTACAAATGATCCATATGAAGGTGGAG
>SLRT01000146.1 GCA_007130825.1 Syntrophomonadaceae bacterium
ATTGATGTCGCCTCTTCAGGATGGTTTTTCCAGTACCAATCAAAAAAACGTTCGGTTAATTCATTAAAGTTCTTTTCAGCTACAGACAAATTTTCCCTCCTCAAATTATTACTTCTGGTAACAATTCTGAAATTAAAATTACCTGCCGCTTTTCGTCTTTGTATGTGGAGATCTCAAAGCCTGCCTGGCAGTAATTTATAGAAGTACTGGCGACTTGATCGCCTGATGCTGGAAAACTTTATACTTATCCTACTTTTGTGCTTTCTCTGCCCGGCCGTTTTCTCCTGCTTTGGTAGACCGGGGAATCGGAATTTCTCCATAACTTCTTTGGCTTACCGGGGTGCCTTCTACTATACGGTAGAGATCCTTGCGGCGATCCTTGAGGTGGGTAACGGTACCGGTTACGCGGTTGCGGCGCAGGATTTCAAGGTCAACTTCACCGATAACCACGGTTTCAATATTGGCGCTGCATTCACCGACAATACCGTCGCGGGAAAAAGGAAAGTCCGACGGAGAAAAAATTCCCGACTGGGCATACATAGTATCACTGCGCGGCACGTGGGTTAAGTTTCCCACCGTGCCGGAGATGACGGTGTAAACTTCATTTTCAATGGCACGGGCCTGGGCGCAGTAACGCACTCGCAGGTAACCCTGGCGATCATCGGTACAAAATGGAGTAAAGATAATACGTGCACCGCGATCGACAGCCATACGGCAGAGCTCGGGAAACTGGGTGTCATAGCAAATCAGGACGGCAATTTTTCCGCAGTCGGTATCGAAAACTTTCAGTTCACTGCCCGGCTGAATGGCCCACCATTTCCGTTCATCGGGGGTGATATGCAGTTTGTACTGCCGGTCGATGGTGCCGTCGCGGCGAAACAGATAACTGACATTATAGAGCAGCTCATTTTCCTCGACAAAGTGCGACCCGCCGACAATGTTGACATTGTGCTTAACAGCCAGCATGCTAAATAGCCTGATGTAATCCTCGGTATATTCAGCGAGGCGGCGGACCTGCTTGCCGGGGATCGTTTCATCCATAAAGGAAAGCAGCTGAATAGTAAAGGTCTCGGGGAAAACAACAAAGTCGGAATTATCCAGGGCGGCTACATCAACAAAATACTCACACTGGCTGGCAAAATCTTCGAAGGAATCGATTTTTTTTAGCATATACTGCACGGTGCAGATACGAACCGGGAACGCGCGCAGGTAAAGGCGCTTGGAGCCGGGCATATAGTCGACATTGCTCCATTCGAGTAAAACAGCATATTTCCGGGAAGCCTGGTCATCGTCAAGATAGTTGGGATTAACCCATTTTAACTTAAAGCCACTGAGAAGTTGAAAGCTGAGCACGGGGTCGTAAATTTTCTGCTGAATGACCTGCCGGACATATTCATTGGCCGACATCTGCTCGGCATACTTGTGATAGTAGGGAATGCGCCCCCCGACGAGAAAACTTTTTAGGTTGAGCCGCTGGGCCAATTCTTTACGCGCCTCATAGATGCGGGAGCCGATATGCAGGCGGCGGAAGTCGGGATGGACCATGATTGAAATACCGTACAGGTGCATGCCTTCGGGGTCGTGGTTGGTAATGAAGCCATCATCAGTGATTTCATCAAAAGTGTGCCGGTCTTCATATTCGTTGAAATCAATAATCAGGCTCGAAGAGGCCCCGATGATCCGACCGTCATATTCAACGCACAACTGTCCTGCGGGAAATATTTCAATATGGCTCTGTAGTTGTTCCCTGGTCCAGGGATCCATGTTCGGAAAACAAATTTTGCTCAGCTCGACGATATCATCAATATCTTTTTCTTCGACCTGGCGAATAATCAATTTCTTTTCAATCTTCGATAGATCAATTCTGTCAGACATAACTTAATACCTCCTGCAGCTAAAGTTAACACAGCTCCGGTTATGTGACAAGATAACTTTCCTTATTGAATTGAAGCGATTAGCTTTGTTTCTATCATTGATAAAACAAGAAGATAAAACAAGAAGATAAAACAAGAACCCTGTCAGGATCTACAACCCGGATTTTCATAGTTCGTGCGCCGGGAACTGTAAAGTAAAACACGAACCGGCCTCCACCTGGCGGCCAGCCAAAATCTTGGACAGACTTGCCCCGGTTAGTCGCTGCAGCATGGCCAAAACCACCGGCCCCATAACAAATATTTCCTAAAATCTGTCATGGGGACTATTTTAAAATTCCTTTATATATTATATGTCAGCTTACTTTTCTTTCGGGCCGGCAGGATAGATCGGGCCGGGATTGTATTCAACGCTTGGACGGGCAGTGCGCGGCTGAGGAAACATGCTCATCAGGCTGTAAATCTCGCCGGGCATATCTTTGTTGACATTGAGCCCCATGTCAGCAAGTTCCTTGACATCGATCGGATAATCATGGGTCCAGGTGCCCTGGGTGATCTTTTCTGCAGTTTTTTCAGCCTGCTCTTCATCCATGTGTTTACTGAGCAGACTCTTGACGGTCACTTTTATCTGGCGCAGGGATTTAGCGGCGACATCGGCAAGAATAACAGTTTGGTCGTCAATATCTTTCATCTCTTTTGCTTCCATCACTTTGATCAGCGATGCAGCCGGGTACTGGCCCAACTGGGGATCCAGCGGACCGAGAACGGCATTTTCGTCCATAACCAGTTCATCAGCAGCCATGGCCACCAGGGTTCCGCCGGACATGGCATAGTGGGGCACAAATACGGTTACTTTACCCGGATGGCGCAGAAGCGCTTCGGCTATCTGTTCCGATGCGAGAACCAACCCGCCGGGGGTATGAAGGATCAGGTCAATAGGCACATCCTTATCGGTCAGGCGAATGGCCGTTAAAACCTGTTCGGAATCTTCGATGTTGATGTAGCGGGTCAGGGGTACACCAAGCAGATTTAACGCCTCCTGGCGGTGTATGAGGGTGATCACCCGGCTGCCCCTCTTGCGTTCAAGTTCAACCATTTTGCGTGTGCGCGTAGAACGCAGCATCTGCTGCTGCATATAAGGGGTCAGTGCCGCTATGATTATAAATACCCAGAAAAGTTGTGATAAAAATTCCATTAATAGTCCTCCTTACTCTGATAACTGTGCCGGAAAACAGTGGATTTGACACAGCACCCAAGTATTTTACCGGTGGCTTTCGGTCAAGCAAGCTCCTCCACCTGGCACCTTGCAACTGCCATTGGCCTATATTTTCCATCTATCTCATTTCTATGCCGCTTAATATATATAGCAAACATCCCGACAACCTGAAACACTTTTTTATGTCAAAAACCTTGTCCCCTGGCAGCGCCTCTCCATGACATTAACCTGATGCTCTAGCAATAGTCACGCCAGCATTCCCAGAAGGGATCGGCCTTGTAGATACGCTTTGGACGCATGACCAGGATCAAAACCAGGCCGAGAACAAAACCGCCAATGTGGGCCCACCAGGCTACACCTGGTAATTCAAAGAAAGCATAAACGAATTGAAGCAGCGCCCAGTAGCCGAGGTAAATTGGGGCCGGCAGCCAAAAGAAAAAGAAAATAAAGGGAAAAATAATCGTTAATATGCGGGCGCGGGGAAATAAAACCAGGTAACCCCCTAAAAGTCCGGACACAGCCCCGGAGGCGCCGATCATGGGAATAGTGCTTTCAGGGAGGAAAAATCCCTGCATCAAAGCAGCGGCAATACCCGAAAGCAGGTAGAGAATCATAAACCGGTTGAAACCGAGCCGGCCTTCGATAGCAGGACCGAAAACCCAGATAAACCACATGTTGCCGAGCAGATGCCCAAAAGAACCGTGCATGAACATGCTGGTGAAAATAGTCCAGAACTCACCGACCGGGTTCTCGAAAAAGGCAGCCGGTATAAACCCCAGCGCATAAACCAGGGACTGGAACACTTCGACTCCTAAAGATAATTGATAAAAATAAACCAGGCCGTTTAATATGATCAAGCCAATGGTGGCAATAACCGCACCGTGATAGGTGATCGTGTCGCGCAAGGGAAACATTTAACGCTAAAGCCTGCCTCTCCGCCGGTCAGTCTCAAAATGGGCAGTTTTCATTATATCATATTTAATTAACGTTTCCACAAGCAAGTACAGGGGAAAGCTGGTTTTTTTTTCGCGGTTTGAAGGAGGCGGATAATGCCGTTGACAGCGCTGTTTTTTTGGACGAACTCGACCGCCGCAATATCAAGGCAGAAAAAAATGGCTGTAACCCATTCTGCATAAACCGGTTGTTAATGCTATACTTAAACCATGATTATTCAAGCACTGAATGAGACACTGCTTCTTTTCGGGCTTGGGCTGTGTGGATGGTTTTTATTATCCAGGGTGCATATGCCTGCCGCACATGTGCTTGGTCCGATGGCATTAATTGGAACGCTTCGCGCTTTACAGTTGGATTTACCACCTTCACCCGACTTTATGTTTCCGGCAGTCCAGATCATCATCGGTATCTTCGTCGGATCGATGCTGAACAAGGAAGCTCTGAGTGAGTTAAAGAAGATGGCCGCTTCAGCATTAATTATTATCCTCTGGACCCTGTCGGTTATTTTTGTGATCGGCTTTTTCCTGGCCCGCTACTCGGTTATGGACCTTTACACGGCAATGCTTTCAGCAAGCATGGGCGGCCTGCCTGAAGTTACGGTTATCGCCCTGGCCTCGAATGCCAGTCTGGCGGTAATTATAGCCATGCAGTTGATCCGCATGTTCGGCACGGTGACTATATTTCCGCTTATAATTGAATGGGTGGAAAAAAAAGAAAGAAGAAACGGCAAACACCCTGCTGTTGATCATCACCCGGCGCCCGATAAACCGCCAGAAGAGTTTAAAAACAAGCGCGCGAGAGAAACAACCGCGGAAACCACCTCTAGCCGCGATAAAATAGGGCGATCATTAAGCCGCGAAGCCATACGTGAAAACGTCCAATTGCTAAGGAGATCGTGGAAGAGAGTGCTGCAAACCCTGGCAGTGGCAGCAAGTGGAGGACTGCTGCTCGAAAGCCTGGGTGTTCCGGCCGGCATGATGGTCGGCTCAACCATGTTTATTGCTTTCGCTTCCATAATCGGCATGCCGGTCAGCAAACTTTCACAGCGTCTGCTGAATTTAATGCTGGTTTTCATTGGAATAACTATCGCTGATAATATTACAGCAGAAACAATCATTACCCTGGCCGATGCCTCCTTCCTGCTGCCAATCCTGATTGCAACAGCAGTAATGTTCGCCAGTTCTTTTGGTGTGGCCTGGCTCATCTTCCGCCTTACAGGATGGGATTTCCCGACCAGTTTCCTGGCAGCTGCCCCGGCCGGTTTTACAGTGATGACTACCCTGGCCGTCAAACATGGACGTGATCCCTTGAAAGTCTCGATGCTGCACCTGTGCCGCCTTCTTTCCATTAAAATGTTCCTACCGTTCGTCTTTATGGTATTGGGTTAGGAAAACCAGATAGATTACGCAATTATAAATCTAGAAGCAGTGAATTGCCATACCGGGCTGACTGAGGATTATTCTATAATCTCTTGTTGGGATGGTTTTTATTTCCGGCCGCCCTTCATTTGTTTAAAACTGTTTAAACTTTTTTACATGATCCGATCGCAGCCGGAGAATAATATCAAAAGAAGCTTAATTATTGCCTGGTTTTTAGAATTTTTACTCTTATTGGAGCGGGCAGGAATTTTGAGTGCGGATCGAGAAAATTAGTTTTGGATATAAATGAGCTAATTTAGCATATGCTAAAATTTTGGTCGAAAATAATGGACAATTGAATGGAGGGAAGGATTTGCAAGAACAAACCAGCAAGGCTTTATCAGCTTTTGCAGGAAAGCGCAACGAAGTTATCCCCATGCTGCAGGCAGTCCAGAATGAAATCGGCTACCTGCCGGAAGAAGCGATCCGGGAAATTGCCGAGATAATCGGTATGCCGGAAAGCAAGGTCTACGGAACCGCCACTTTTTATTCACAGTTCTATTTTAGCCCCCGCGGTAAACGCACTGTAAAAGTTTGCCTCGGCACCGCCTGTCACGTGCGCGGCGGCATGCAGGTTATGGAGGCTTTAGAACGTGAAATGGATATCAAGGCCGGTGAAACCACCGAGGATTTTAAGTTTAGCCTGGAAAGGGTCAACTGCGTCGGTTCATGCGCTCTTGCCCCCGTGGTCATGGTCGATGACGACGTTTTCGGGCGGGTTGTATCGAAGGAGGCAAAGGAGGTTCTAAAACAAAGTGACCCAGAAGTTTGATCTGATCGAAAAAGAAGCCCGGGAAACCTGGGAAAATACCGAGAACAGCAATACCCCGCATATCTATATCGGCTGCGCCACCTGTGGTAATGCTACCGGGGCCCAATCTGTGGTTCGAACCATTAAAAAGAAACTTGAGGAGGAGAAAGTAGATGCCGTGGTCAAGGAAATCGGCTGCATCGGCATGTGTTTCGCCGAAGTGCTGGTCGATGTAATCAAGCCGGGGCAGCCGCGTATTTCTTACCACGGAGTAACCCCGGAAACTGCGGAAGAGATCGTGGAAAGTTACCTGGTCAACGACGACCACCGTCCCGACCTGGCCCTTGGGTATTTCGGTAAAAGCGGCCCGGATGATATAGAGCGCATTGACACTGGTGATGTTTTCAAAAACCAACAGCGGGTTATCCTCAAAAATTGCGGAAATATCGATCCCGAAAATATTAACGAATATATCGCTCACGGCGGCTACAGGGGCCTGGCTGAGACTATCGGAAAGAAACAGGAGGATATTATTAATATACTCAAGGATTCCAACCTGCGCGGCCGCGGCGGCGCCGGGTTTCCCACCGGCCGCAAGTGGGAATCATGCCTGCGCCCGCAGGCAGACCAGAAGTATGTAATCTGCAACGCCGACGAGGGCGACCCCGGGGCCTTCATGGACCGCTCGGTCCTGGAAGGAGACCCCCACTCGGTAATTGAGGGGATGATTATTGCCGGTTACGCCATCGGTTCATCAAAAGGCTATTTTTACGTGCGGGCCGAGTATCCCCTGGCCATAAGGCGCCTGCGCAAAGCAATTGAACAGGCCAAGGAGAAAAACCTGCTCGGCGATAATGTCCTGGACAGTGATTTTTGCTTCGATTTGGAGATATTCCAGGGCGCCGGAGCCTTTGTCTGCGGCGAATCGACAGCGCTGGTCATGTCGATCGAAGGTAACCGCGGCTGGCCCAAACCCCTGCCGCGTCCGCGAACGACCGAGGAAGGGTTGTGGGGCAAACCAACCCTGCTCAACAACGTAAAGACTTTTTCCGTAGTCCCCCAGATTTTGAGCAAGGGCGCTGACTGGTTCAAAAATATCGGCACCGCAGGCAGCCCCGGAACGGCTGTTTTTGCCCTTACCGGCAAGATCAAGCGCAGCGGTTTGATCGAAGTGCCCATGGGCATTGAGCTTGGTAAAATTATCCGGGAAATCGGCGGCGGTATTCTCGACGATAAAAAATTCAAGGCCGTACAGACCGGGGGGCCTTCAGGTGGCTGTTTGCCGGAAGACAAACTGGATTTGTCGGTCGACTTTGATACCCTGGTCAAGGCCGGTTCAATGATGGGTTCCGGTGGAATGGTCGTTATCGATGAATCAACCTGTATGGTCGATATAGCCCGCTACTTTCTCGATTTTACCTTCGAGGAATCCTGCGGGCAGTGTGTTCCCTGCCGCCAGGGTACCCAGCAGATGCTCACGGTATTAAACGATATCTGCGAAGGGCGCGGCCGTGAGGGTGACATCGAACACTTGTTAGAACTGGGCGACTCAATTATCAAGGGCTCAATCTGCGGACTGGGTCAGACCGCTCCAAACCCGGTTTTGAGCACAGTCCAGTATTTCAGAGATGAATATGAGGCTCACATTAAAGACAAGGCCTGCCCGGCGCTGGTTTGCAAAAACCTGATCATGTTCCATATTGATGAAGAAAAATGCACCGCCTGCGGGCGCTGCCGCAAGGCCTGCCCGGTAGAGGCGATCAGCGGCGAAAAGAAAGTGCCGCATAAGATAGATCAGAACATATGCACCAGGTGCGGAATCTGCTTTTCAGAATGCCCGGAACGTTTCAGCGCTGTGGACCGTCTGACCGGCAAAGAAAAGCTGGCTGCGACAAGCGGAAAGGAAGGTTAATCGATGCTTAAACTTACTATCAACGGCTTAGAAGTTGAAGTTGAAAAGGGATCGACTGTATTAGAAGCGGCAGATAAAGCAGGCATCTATATTCCCACCCTCTGCTACCACCCTGATCTTTCCACGTTCGGAGGCTGCCGGGTCTGCATGGTTGATACCGATGGCAAAATAGTCACCGCCTGCCGCGCGCCGGTTGCTGATGAAATGGTGGTCAAAACAGACACTGAAGAAATTCGCAAAGTACGCCGGACCAATGTTGAGCTGATCCTGGCCAACCACAACCAGGATTGCCAGAGCTGCACAAGGAATAACAGCTGTAAACTGCAGGAGGTAAGCGCTTTTGTCGGCATTACGCCTGAACGAATGGAACGTATCCGGCGATCGGTAGAAGAAATCCCTATTGACGACAGCAACCCCTTCTTTTATCGCGATCATACCAAGTGTATATTATGCGGTATCTGTATACGCACCTGCGAGGAAATCAACGGGGTAACGGCACTGGATTTTGCCTTCCGCGGTTTTCACACTAAAGTATCTGTCCTGGGAGACAAACCGCTGAAGGACTCGAAATGCGAGTCCTGCGGCGAATGCCTGGTGCGCTGTCCGACCGGATCTCTGATCCTGGCTGAACCGGAATTTCCTGAGCGCGAGGTAGAAAGTGTCTGCACCTATTGCGGTGTTGGCTGCGGCATAAAGCTGGGTGTACGCGGAGAAAAGGTAGTCAAAATCACCGGAAATAAGGAGAACACGGTTAACCGCGGCGACCTCTGCGTGAAGGGGCGTTTTGGTTTAGATTTTATCAACCACCCCGAGCGCCTGACCAGCCCATTGATCAGAAAAAACGGCAAGTTTGAGCAAGCTTCCTGGGATGAGGCCTTAGACTTTATTGCCGACAAGATGAACGATATAAGAGCAAAACACGGCGCCGATGCCCTGGGCGGGATCAGTTCAGCTCGCTGTACCAATGAAGAAAACTACTTGTTTCAAAAAATGTTGCGCAGTATGGGCACCAATAACGTGGACCACTGCGCCCGTCTCTGACACTCGCCGACCGTAGCCGGTCTGGCTACAGTATTCGGCAGTGGAGCGATGACCAACAGTATCGATGACATCGCCGAGACAGATACTTTCTTTATTATCGGCTCCAATACCACCGAGACCCACCCGGTGATCGGTTACCGGATCAGGAGGGCGGTAAAGAACGGAGCGTCCCTGATCGTGGCTGATCCGCGCCGGATCAAAATTGCCGAAAACGCCGATGTCTTCCTCCAACTCCGTCCCGGAACCAACGCCGCCCTTATTCAGGGCATGGCCAAGGTCATCCTCGATGAGAATCTGCATAACGAAGAATTTATCAAGGCGCGGACCGAAGGCTTTGAAGATTACGCCAAAGAGATCCGTAAAATCGACTTGGGCGAAATGGCTGAGATTACCGGTGTGCCGGCAGAAAAAATTGCCGAAGCGGCAAGGCTTTATGCCCAGAGCGATCCGGCAGCCATCCTCTACACAATGGGTATTACCCAGCATTCAAGCGGCACCGACAACGTAATGGCTTTGGCCGGACTGGCTACTCTTACCGGTAACCTGGGCAAACGGGGCGGAGGAGTAAATCCGCTGCGCGGCCAGAACAATGTGCAGGGGGCCTGTGATGTAGGCGCTCTGCCCAATGTCTTTCCCGGCTATCAACCGGTCAACTCTCCGGAAGCCAACAAAAAATTCTCAGAGGCTTACGGGGCAGAGATACCGACCAAACCGGGCATACAGATGACCAGGATGTTTACTGCGGCTCTCGACGGGGAGCTTAAGGGTTTATACGTAATGGGTGAAAACCCGGCGGTAAGCGAACCGGATATCTGTAAAATCAAAAATGCCCTGGAAAAGCTCGAACTGGTTGTAGTGCAAGACCTCTTTTTCACTGAGACAGCCGAATATGCAGATGTTGTCCTTCCGGCGGCATCCTTTGCCGAAAAAGACGGGACCTTCGTCAATACCGAAAGGCGGGTTCAGCGTGGGCGTAAAGCAATTAACCCTCCGGGTGAAGCCAAGAGTGATTTCGACATATTCTGTGAACTGGGCCAGAAACTGGGACTTAAGGGTTTTGATTTTGCTGATCCAGATGAAGCGATGAAAGAAATTGCCGAACTTAACCCGAAGTGGAAAGGAATTACCTATGAAAGGCTTGAGGAAGGCGGGCTCAGCTGGCCCTGCTTGGATGAAAACCATCCGGGCACGCCGATTCTCTACGGCGAGAAATTCCTGCGTGAAAGCGGCAAGGCCCTGTTTAAAGCAGTGCAGTATCAGCCACCGCAGGAAAACCCCGATGATGAATATCCTCTCGTCCTGACAACAGGGCGCTCATTATACCATTACCACACCGGAACAATGACCCGCCGCTCAAAGGGTTTGAGTGAACTCTACGACATGGAAAAAGCGTTGATCAGCAAAAAAGACGCAGAACGCATGGGTTTAAACGAGGGAGATAAAGTGCGTCTTACCTCCAGAAGAGGAGAGCTCATCGTCGAAGTAAACCCGGTTGCAGAGATGAAAGAAGGCACGGTGTTTATGACCTTCCATTTCGCCGAGTCCTGCGCCAAC
>SLRT01000062.1 GCA_007130825.1 Syntrophomonadaceae bacterium
AAATTCTTACCTATCATCTGGAAGCATCGATCCGGTTTGCCCGTGAAAACTGCCGTTATCATATGATTGCGGTTCAGATCCAGAATATGCCTGCAGGAAAAATGAAAGATCGGATCTGGGACCGTTTCCAGGCGGCCTTTGAGCAGTATATAGAAGCAATGGTCGACAAGGCCATGAAAGAAGGAGAATTACGCAAGGACCTGGGCCGGGATTTTGTCATTCGCATCCTGAAGTTTGTTTTGCTCAGGTTTTCAGAAATATATCCGAATTACAATGAACTGCTCAATAAAGATGACCAGGCAATTATTGAAGACATAAAAAAGTTAACGGAATTTCTAAAAACAGGCCTGAAAGAGCCTGATTTTGAGGAGGGATAACAATGAATTACTTTCAAGTTTTAAGCTTTGTTTTTGGTGCATTATTGATTTTGACCAGGGTAGCCATTCATTTCTTTCCTAAAAGATGGAATGAATTTGAACTGAACAAGGCCTACACAAAAAAGCAGCCCGGCTGGGTTTGGGTTGTCGGCTTGTTTGGACTACTGCTGGTGGCCTTTACCTGGTACATGCATTTTACTGCCGGGGTGCCTTATTCCCTGGTAATAACCCTGGTGCTTTCCTTAACCCTGCTGAAATCATCACAGGTACTCTTTAATTACAATAGTTTCAGGCAGTTTGTTGAACGTGTTCTGACCAGGGACCGCAAAACCCTGGCTGCTATCAACATTGCCGCCCTGTGTCTTGGCATTGGCCTAGTTTTGATCGGTGTTTTTCTTTATTAAAACAGATGGTATGGAGGTATGAAGATGAATTACTTTAAAGCTTTGGGTATAATTTTTGGTCTGCTGGCCCTGTTAAAACCTTTTTATATGCACCTTTTACCCTGGGATGAAAACCGCTTTCTCGAGAAATTTTACAGTGAAAAGCGGCCGCCCTGGATTATCCCCATTGCTCTTTTTGGCCTGGCCTTGATCGCTTTGACCTGGTACCTGCATTTTACGCTTGACATTGCGCATTCAATTTATATTTCAGTTCTTTTTTCCCTGACCGGCCTTAAAGCACTTACATTTATCTTTGACTATAACAGTTTCCAAAAGGCTGTTGCCCGCATGTTACGCAAGGACAGGGGACGAAACATTGTCATGATTGATATCGGTGTTGCAGTTTTCGGGCTGATTATCCTGGTTGCAACCTTTATTTTGTATTGATTAGCCATTTATAAGGAAGGCTTACCAATTTAGAGATATTTGTTCCGTTTGACCATGGCAGCACATAGAACAATCAATTTGATTTTACACGGATTTATGCCGCTTATGATTATAACGGACAGTTAATCAGTTTATTGTATACTGGAAATGGGTGGATATACCTTTATTGGGGCGAAAAAACATGAAAACACGTGAAGCACTTCATTCAGATCTTGAGGCCTGGGTAGGCCTCAGGCATTTTTTATGGCCAAAGTCGAATTATGCAGACCTGTTAAATGAAGCTAAAGCAATTTTAAAATCTAAAAACGAAGTCTGCTTTCTTCTGATCCATCCCTTCAGGGGGGTTGTTGGCTTTTCTGAGGCGGCCCTGCACAGTTCATCTAAAGGGTATTACTGCCATGTTGAGGGTTGGTATGTTATGCCTGAGTTTCGTGGCCATGGTCATGGTAAAGAATTAATCGGATGTATTGAATTCTGGACTTTGCATCGCTCAATAAACCTGCTTACATCTGATACAAACGAAGATTACCCGATGAGCGAGGAAGCTCACGCAAGGGCAGGATTTAAAATAATACAGAAAATAACAATCTTTGCTAAAGAACTTCAACAACCAGAATGATACAATCTTTACAAGTTCCTCTCTTCCCCTTATACTGTTACAACTTTCTCCAGGGCGGTTTTAACGGGGTCTTTGTGGACAATAGTTCTGGCCGGGGCCCAGGCATGAGCGGATATCGCGCCATTAACCGTTGACAATTCCTCCGGCGCGGGTTACCTCCAGGTTACGCTTTTCCAGGGCAGATAACAGTTGGTTCATGCCAATCGAATCGCTGGCCATGTGGCCGGCTACGATCGCGTTACCAATATTTTGTTCTTTTACCGCCTTGATTACATCTTCCTGCATATGCATAACCACCAGGGTGCCGACACCGGCTTCAAAGTACGCTTTGGCCACATCGGGACCACCGCCGGTGCCCCGGGCCATGCTAACCCAGACCCTGCCGGCATAATCATTTTCAGCTCCTGCCACAATTTTGGGACGGGTAAGGGCATTTTTATACTCACCGATTTCCAGCATAGCTTCAACAACATCGCCAACCCTGGCTCTTGGCTGATCGGCAAAAATTTTCCCCAGGTGGGCAGCTACCCTTTTTTCAGACAGCACATCGGCGGGAGTGTGTACACCGACAAAAGGCATCTCCAGGACCCGTGCGACAGAGGCGGCCCGGTCATAATTACTTGCATGCAGCTTCCGGCCGATCTCTTCAATTTTCTCCCTGATTGCCTTCTGGGCTTTGTTGATCGGAACTTGTGCTTCAACCATGCGCTCAATTTGGCGGTCCATTACCTGGTGCAGGTTAAGGCGGGGGTTGCCGGTGGTGGGATGATGGGTCAATACTAAATCGTAATCCTTATTTTTGGCCAGCATGATTTCGGCAGCTTCCATGTCTATGCCGGCAAGTACCCTTTTTATATTCTCTCCTGCCACGATCACTCCGGAGTCTGCGGGAATTTCATCCAATCCGGCCAATTCCAGGGCGAGGTCGATAATTTGCCCGGTATTCATCATATCCTCTCCTCACGTTTTTTTTACACAGCTTATATTATATTATATTATTCAATAGAGAACTACCGCCGGACCACCTAAACGGGGTTTGCCGGTATGCTCGTTTTTGCTTTCGGCAGCGCCTGGCTGGAAAAGATAAAAGCTTCAGGTAAAAATGTGGTTAAGCCAGGCTTAATACCAGGGGTATGGTTGTATAGAAGGATAGAAACTGAAGGTTGTTGTTGAAATATGAAGAATCATTATAGCTGGGAGGTGGATAAAGATGGAGTTTAGCAATAGTATCGCCCTGGTGACTGGTGGGGCCTCGGGCCTGGGTGAAGCGGTGGCCAGAAATATTGTTGAAAACGGTGGAAAAGTGGCCATCCTGGATCTTGACCAGGATAAAGGAGAGGCGCTGGCAGATCAACTCAGCAGCAGTGCTTCTTTTATCAAGGCCGATGTAACGAGCGCAGAAAGTGTCAGCGAAAGTGTTGATGCTGCTGCCAAATTATTTGGCGCTTTAAATGTTGTGGTTAACTGTGCCGGGATTGCCCCTGCAGCCAAGGTCCTGGGTAAAAAAGGACCACATGATTTAGCCCTTTTTAACAAGGTTATTGAAGTTAACCTGATCGGAACATTTAACGTGATCAGGCTGGCAGCGGAAAAGTTAGCTGCTAATGAGCCGGGTGAAGACAATGAACGGGGTGTAATCATTAATACTGCTTCTGTTGCCGCTTTCGAGGGCCAGATTGGGCAGGCTGCCTATAGCGCTTCCAAGGGCGGAATCGTAAGCATGACCTTAACGATTGCCCGCGAACTGGCTTCACTTGGAATCCGGGTTGTAACCATAGCTCCGGGGATTATGAAAACACCGATGATGATGGGTATGCCCGGTAATGTCCAGGAAGCGCTGAGCAAAATGACACCTTTTCCGCAGCGGCTTGGTCAACCGGAAGAATATGCCTGCCTGGTGCGGCAAATTGTTGAAAACAGGTTGATTAACGGAACTACTATTCGCCTTGACGGAGCTATCCGGATGCAGCCGAAATAAGAACTTTTGATTATTTCGACTGACAGCAACCCTGGCATATTGAACAGCTGGGCTCAAATTTAATATAATCAGCCACTTTCATGCCCGGCACGTAGAACCAGGCATGAAAGTGGCCGGGTGTATAATGCCTCTAAAGCTGTTCCTTTTCCATCATCTGCATGGCAACGCTGTTTTTCCCGGGGCGGGCACGATAGCCCAGGGCTTGCGCAGCCTCCCGGGCTGAAGCTGTTTCTTGTTTTTCATCAACGTTTACAAGTTTACGGTCTTCCATGATTATCCTGCCATCGACAATCACTGTCTGAACTTCACTGCCGTTGGCGGAGTAGACCAGGTTGGGCACTATGTTGCGTGCCGGCGCCATGATGGCCGGGCACATTGCCGGTGAGTCCAGATCGACAATGATGATATCTGCCTTTTTACCCGGCTGCAGTGAACCGATTTGATCGCTCAAACCGATAGCCCGGGCACCTTCGATAGTAGCTAAACGCAGCACTTTCCAGGCCGGAAAGACTCTGGGATCTTCTGCTTTGCACTTGTTGAGAATTGCTGTGAACTTCATCTCGTTGAACATGTTGCTGCAGTTGTTGCCCGGCGCCTGATCCGAGCCCAGCGCCAGTTTACCGCCGGCAGATAGAAACTGGGCTGCCGGGGGGATAATGCCGTCAATTATGCCGATACTCCCTGAACAAAGCACCATGGCAGAGCCGCGCTGAGCCAGGAGCCTGGTTTCTTCGTCTGTAGCTTCGGTCAGGTGCACTGCCAGCAGGCGGCTGTCCAACAAGCCCAGCTCTTCCAGCCAGGGAATGCTTCGTTTGCCGTAGCGCCTGGTCATCTGGTCGATTTCCCGGTCGCCCTGGGCAACATGCATATGGATCTGGGTATCGTATTTTGCTGCCAGCTCCCTGATTTCCAGCAGCAGCTCTTTAGAAACCATGTCGGGACCCTGGGGGCCGAACATGCAGGTGATGCGGCCGCTGTCATGATCGTGCCATTGCTCGAAAAGATCCAGGGCAGACTGGAGTTGGCGCTGGCCTATAGCAGCATCCAGGGGGTAGGGTTCTCCCACCTCCAGGTCTGTAATTTTATCGGGCATTTCATTAATGGTTTCTGCCACCCTTGCCCGGGTGCCAACCTGATCGTGATTGCGCAGCAGATCGGCCATCGAGCTGTCATAATCGCCGAAAGTTGTCGTTCCTGCTTTGACACCCTCAATGATATTGACCAGGGAACCGGCCATTTCTCCTTCGGGTGTCAGCGCCGCGGCAAAAGGCCACAGAGCCTTTTGCATCCAGTGGTCGGTGTCCTGGGCCAGGCCACGCAGCAGGGCAATGCCGGTGTGGATGTGGGCATCTATTAATCCGGGCAGCACCACCTTGTTGGTGCCATCGATTACCCGGTGGGCCTGTTGATTGCCGGTGGGTTCATCAGCATCGCTTACCACTTCAATACGGTTGCCGCGGATGCCAATATTTCCCCGCGGAATTAAACCGACACCCCTGCCGGCCATGGTGATAATGACCGTATTTTTTATCAGCAAATCCAGCACAGCTTCACTTCCTTTCCGTTTAAGCATAATTGTCCCCTTTCAGTTTGTCAAAGCCTTCGATCTTGCCGGATGCAGGTCAGTATCTTCGGCTGCTGAGAATAACTCTCCCTTAGTTCATCATTATAATCCGCCATACAATTTATGTCCCGGAATATCATATGAAGTTTCCTGATAAAGCTGTGTTTTATTGTTGCTCAGGAAATCTTCTAAAAAAGTTTTATCAGTAAACTCATCATCCAGACTGATATTTCAATATATGTGGCCTGTGCCTGGTTACTGCCATTGAGGTTTGGGAGGGACAAGAGAAACATAAAGCTGAGCTGAGCATAAATTGATTTATATTGTTTCGAACGGTAAAAGTGATATAATTTTTATTGAAATTTGATTTTGCTATTAAGATTTCGGTGAGCCCTGATCGGGCGGGGGTTATTTCTGGTTAGATTATTTTTATACAAAGTATTAATTGATACAGGAGAAACAGGATGTGCTGTTACCCTTGGTGTAGATTGCAGTACCAGTTTACAGCTAATAAAATTATTATGAGGAGCGTGTTGTCGTGACAAGAAATTTTAAAACCGGTATCATCCTGATTGCGGCCGGGATTGTGATACTTTTAAGCCAGTTTGGTCTTATTCCGGGTTTAAGTTTCTTATTTTTACTGGGCTTTGGTTTTATTACCGCCTATATAATACTCGGCGGCAGAAAGGAATATAGCTATGTCGGGTTCCTGATTCCCGGTGTAATCCTGCTGGCTGTGGCAACTTTTGCTGCTTTGGAAGAGGGTGCCGGACCTGAAGGTGTAAATCCAGGTTTCTTTTTTATGCTGCTCGGTTTAAGCTTCCTTGCGGTTTTTTTAGTTCACACCTACTGGTTCAAAGAACCTGACCAGGGCAATCGTTTCTGGCCGCTTTTTCCAGCCGGCGGATTATTACTTTTTGGCATTTTTATCAGTGTAGCCACATCAGAAAAATGGATGGAGTATCTCGGTCTTATAAATTACCTCTGGGTTGTGGCTTTGATTGCTGTTGGCGTCTGGTTGATTATTAGCAGCATCCGCTCGGCAAAAAAATAAAAAGATTCAGGGGTACAGCTATAAATATAAAGATAATCATTTCGGATACTGAGGAGGTATATCTGTGAATAGTAAAACAGTAACTGAAAGCAGTGTGTTCATAGTGCAACAGATGACCCAAAGCGATGCGAACCTGGCCGGTAACGTCCATGGCGGAGCAATAATGCGGCTTATAGACAGCACCGCGGGCATTGTTGCCGTACGCCATGCCTCAAGCAACGCGGTCACCGCATCCATCGACAGGTTAGACTTCCACAGCCCGGTATATGTCGGCGACCTCTTAATAGTGAATGCCTGTATCAACTATGCCGGGACCTCCTCCATGGAGATCGGGGCCCGGGTCGAAGCAGAAGATTTCCGTAGCGGCGAGCGCCGCCACACCGCTTCAGCCTACCTTACCTTCGTTGCCCTTGACAGCGAAGGCAAGCCCAGCCAGATCCCACCTATTGATCTTAAAACCGAAGAAGACAATAGGCGGCACCGGGAAGGAGAAGAAAGGCGAAAGACCAGGCTGAAGGAGCGTGAAAAGAAACGCTAAGCTTAGAATTAAACTTTAGGGGGCCGGAGATCTGTCAATTGAATTTTTCCCTCAACAAGCAGTGTTAATAACCTGCCCTTCTGCGATTTAGAAAGTATAACTATAATTCAACGCTGTTACCGGCCTCATAACGCCAGTGCCTTCAACCCAATATTTTTTAAAAAACCGTTGTGCTTTCTAAAAACTGATACCCAAATAAGAGCTATGGTGTTAATATATAGTTATGTTAAAAATACTGAACAACCGCACTTTTATATTGGTCCTTGCCTTTATTACCGGTTTGCTTTTTAGCGACCTGGCCCGCCAGGCCCAACAGTTAACGCTGCCTGCCCTGGCAGTTGTATTAACTGTATCTGCGACTCAAATATCATTAAAAGACTTTTGCCCGCTTCGGAGCATAATACGGCCGGTGATTATTGCCCTGTTTTTAAACTTCCTGCTGCTTGGTTCCCTGATCCTTATTTTGGCCTGGTGGCTTATGCCGACCCATGATTTGTGGATCGGCTATGTATTAGTTGCTGCCGCGCCGCCGGGAATTGCGATCATACCTTTCACTTATTTACTTAACGGTAATTTCAAGTTATCACTGGTCGGCACATTCGGAGTATACCTTTTGTCCCTGTTATTAACTCCGGCAATAGTTTTTATCTTTACCGGTGAAGCTGCAGTAACCCCGGCCCGGTTGTTAAATACTATGCTACTGCTTATTCTAATTCCTTTTATCATTTCACAGCTTATTAGCAGGAGCAAAATTGCACCTTACATTGCCAGGTGGAAAGGAACTATCATAAACTGGGGGTTTTTCGTGGTCATTTTTACTGTAATAGGGGTGAATCAAGACGTATTCTTAAGGGATTACCGTGTCCTGATCCCTGTTTCCATTGTCGCTGTGATGAGCTGTTTCGGCCTGGCTGCTTTAGTAGAACTTTTGGGCAAAAAGCTAAAAATTCCTGAGTCCGAACGTAACAGCTATATATTACTTTCAACAGTAAAAACCGCGGCTTTTTCTGCCGCTGTCGGCCTTGCACTTTACAGTGAAGCCGCCTCGATTCCGGGAGCAGTGGTCAGCGCCTGGTATGCGTTATATTTTATCGTTCTCGGAGCTAAATAGATCGGGCTTCCATTTAAGGCTAAATGCAAAAATAATATACTTTTTCACAGACACACCTCTTACTGATTTGCCGCGTTAAGTAATTGAAGAGGGTATAGACTCCATATACTGCTGCCAGCAGTATATGGATCATTACTCAAGGTGAAAGCTTCTTGTACCAAGGTGCTTTTGTCTCTTTCATTTAAGAACATCCTTGTGAGCTTGCTTAAATAATGGGCCCTGTCAGGTTCCAAACCTAGTTCTTGTTCTTATCAACTTAACAACTATTGGCCCGGAAGATTATAAACCATGCCGCATCACCATTAATATCATGGCACAAAAAATATTTACGTAGAAAATAATTGCGGACAGTTCCGACATCTGCAAATGTGATGGCGCCTGCCGCTTTAACCTGAAGTCCATGTATGATCGGGCTATTGATGCTAATCACCCTTTTAAAACAGCCCTTCTTCATGTCCAGCAGGCCGGGAAAATCTCTGATGTAGGGAAAGAAAAAAGGTATTTAACATGTTATAATTGCAGGAACATAGACAACTGGAAGCTATGACCCCTATCAATACTTGATCCATTATATACCGGGTTGCTGGATGGATTTTGTTGTATTTGCAAAAGGAGGCTTTTAACAAGTGTCTGTTCATGATTATTCAATAAAGGTCGGCGGAGAGGCCGGCCAGGGAATCAACACGATCGGTTCCATTTTATCGAGATCTTTTGCCGCCCAGGGGTTTTACCTGTTTGGCCACCATGATTATTACTCCCGGGTGCGCGGCGGCCATAACTTTTACCAGGTCCGCACTGCAACTTTCCCGATCTACTCATTTAGCGACAATTTGGAAGTGCTGGTTGCCTTAGACCAGGCCTCACTGGACTTACATACAGATGAACTGGTTCCGGACGGGGTAATAATTTACGATCAAAACATCCAGGCAGAAATTAAAAACCCCAACACCCTGGCCCTGCCCATGGCCGAGCTGGGCAAAGAACACGGCGGTAAGGCGGTGATGGGCAACACGGTGGCAGCCGGAGCGGTTTGGCAGGTTATGGGCGGAGAAGCCGGCATCCTGGAAAATGTGCTTGCAAAGTTGTTTCAAGAAAAAGGCAGTGACCTGGTCCGGGCCAATATCAAAGCAGCCCGGGCAGGAGCTGACTACGCCATAAATACTATTCTGGCCGGTGTGCCTGTCAGTTAGAAAAAGCAGATAACACCGGCAGTATGGTGCTGACCGGCAATGAGGCTATCGCTTTGGGTTCTTTAGCGGCCGGCTGCCGGTTTATAAGTTCTTATCCTATGACCCCGGCCAGCGGGGTGATGCAGTATATGGCCCGGCAGACCGAGCGCCTACCACTTGCTTTTGAACAGGCCGAAGACGAAATCGCCGCTATCAACATGCTAAATACTTTCAAGTGGTTTCGGGAAAGGGTCTATGATGTAAACGAAGAAGGACATGACCCTGCTGACCTGGTCCAGGCCTTCAGGCTGGCACAGGAATGGGGCGACCGCATCCCCACCGGGATATTCTTTGATGATCAAGAACCGCGCCCGGGGTTCAAAGAAGCCCTGCTCGGCTCAAAAAAACAGCATATAACCCGGGGCAAGCTTAACCCCATGGATGTAACTGAAATGATGGAAGAGCACCTGTGATGATAAGAGCAGCAATATTCAATTACCGGTTTGTTAGCTTTAACTTTCAGACTTGGAGCAATAAAAACTGCTTGCAGGGACAGAGGATAAAACTGGTCAAAAAAAGAAGGTAATTTTTTCCTCTGAATTAAAAATATTTCTTTTTATCCAGCAAACAGATTATCGTCGATTGTGATAGAAAAACAGTAAAACAAACACTACCACCATTGAGGCCAAAAATGAATAGTTGACTAGATTATTAAGCGCTGTATTTTCAATGCCGCTCAAAACAAAAACCCTTAAAAACAGATATACTAATAAAATAATAATCCCTGCGGTTTGAATCCGTCCATAACTCATGTTAATCATCCTCTGTGGTTATAAACCATTATATTTCCTTGATCTCAAAAAGGTTGTTGTCAAAATCCCTGATGAACGTAACCAGGGAGCCGCCTTTAGGTGTCTGGATAATATTTACATCCGCACTGCGGCATTTTTGAAGAAATAGTTCGAGATTTTCGACCTCCAGGCAGACATGATCAATCCGCCTGTGATCGCCTGGAAGGCTTGCGTCAATAAACATCTCGAAACGGACCAGTTCACCAGTATAGTTAATGACTTTTAACTCGGAGGCAAGGCCGAATATCGCACGGGAAACTTCAGCCGGCACAATTTTCGGATCCTGCTTTTCCAACCCAAGCAGATCGGCGTAAAACCTGTCCGCTTTTTCCTCTGAACCACAGGCAAGTGCGATATGAAGTATTTTCATTTTCAAGCATCCCTCCAATTTCTAATAAAACATAAGCTTCCTTTTATCATTTTATCATTGAACGGAGAGGTGAAATAAGCACAGATAATACTGAGCAACGAATGCTCCGCTTAAACCTGCCCGGAAGATGTTTGGAAAAGATTTGATGCCGGGTTATTATCCACCGGTTAAATCATAGCTGACCAGCAATTCTTTAACACGTGTTTATACTTTCGTTTGTAAAGGCAAATTATAATCCGGCCAGGCTGGCATCCAGGGCCGAAGCAATTTTATCCATACCATCACGCTCGATGACTATCGGCGGGGCTATTCTCAGGTTTGTTTCATGCGTCTCCTTGGCATATACTCCATTTTCCAGCATGCTCATACTCAACTTATGCCCATCATACTCAGGAAAGATTTCAACGCTGATCAGCATCCCTTTGCCTCTAACCTCTTTGACCTTAGTGGGATATTTCCGGGCTACTTCCTCCAGTTTATGTTTTAAATAGACGCCGTTTTCGACAGCAAGGCTGGTGATGTTCCTCTTTTCCAGTTCATGGATCGTCAACAAGCCGACAAAAGATGCCAACGGATAACCGCCGAAGGTGCTGCCTTCGCCGTGCGGTTCAAACAGGTCCATAATTTCTTTTTTGCCACACAGGCAGCTGACCGGAATGACACCTGAGCTCATGGCTTTGCCGATGGTCATCAGGTCCGGTTTTTCCAACCCGTACAGCTGCCAGGCAAAGTTGGCACCTGTCCGGCAGTAACCGGTCTGGATTTCGTCCAGGACAAAAAGGGCATTGTTCTTTTTGGTTAATTCCTGGACTTCGTGCAGGTAGTTGTCATCCGGGACAAGGATACCTGCTTCCGCCTGGATCGGCTCAAGGAATACCCCGGCGATGTTGCCATCGTGTTCTTTAAATTTATCTTTTAAAGCGCCGATATCGTTAAACGGGACCTGATCGAAACCTTCCATCAGTGGTTCCAAGTCTTTCCTGGATACCGGGTCGTCCATCAGGGCTGTCGAACCCAGCCCCCGGCCGTGGAAAGCGTTTTGAGCAGATAGGATCACCGGATTTTCTTCTATTCCTTTCCCGTCTTTTCCACCAAAGTTCTTTCCCCATTTTCTTATCGCCTTAATGGCAGTCTCATTGGCTTCAGTGCCGCTGCACTTCGGCAGGAACATATCCATCCGGGTAAATTCTTGAAGTTTAACCATCCAGGGGCCGAGATAACTATGAGAAATGGACCTGGGGATAGTCGCCATCTGGGCAATGAATTGATTCACTCCTTCGGAAATTACCGGGTCTTTGTGGCCGAAAGGGACAGCAGAATAACAAGCCAGCCCATCGACTATTTCCACTTTTACTTCACCGTCTCTGGTTTCTTTCAGTATTTCCAATAAGTACGGCTTGGAACCACCGCCCAGAACCAGAACCCCGTGCAATGGCTCATAAATATAAGTCCCGAGTGTATCAAGCGCTTGATTATGATCCTTGATTGTCCAATCTGCGATTGCTTTGCCGTTTACTACGTAATTGTCAATAATGGTGTTCATCGTTATATCCTTATCATCAGCTATGCATTTACACAAAGCTTAATAATAATACATGATCTGCAGCTACAAAACAAGCATACAAGGTGGATCTGCAGTTAAAAACTGTGGTATGATAAAGTCAGAATAAATAATCACTATCCCCTAAACTGGACGAGCCGGTGCCGTAAGGCTGGTTTTAAAGATGACTCCCGCTAAACACGGCATACACGGGCGTTTGCGGGATCGCTTAAAGTAGTCCTGCCAAAAATGCGCAGCACATCAGGATTAATGGCCTAAAAAATTAACTTTGCAGCAGTTTTTGGTGCTCAGGCCGCTTATACCAGGGAAGTGTGCCGTTAAACACTGACCAAAGATTTGCCGAAATTGATCTAGCGGCCGGCAGGAAGATTTAATTTTCCTGCCGGCTGATAAAAATAACCTCTTACCGGCAGCTACCGGGCAACTTATAAGGACATGTTCCTGTAAAAAGGCGGAGAGGCGGTGATTGGATGCAGCTTACTTTAGAAAAGATAAAGAAGTGTATTGATGGGCTTAAGGAAGATTTGGGAGAAGGTTTTATCTTTACTGATATTTGGAGCACAAGCAACTTTAAATCCATCGTGTTTCACCATCAACCGATCTATGGTGCAAAACCCAAACACTTAAAAGTCTTCGGGGAAACCACCCAGATGCTGCAAAAGGCTTTGCAAGAATCAGATTACCCCGGGCTCGGCAATTACTACTTAATAAACCTTGATAACGAGTGTGTGGCTGTAATTGTCAACTACCGCTCCGACCAGCCCAAGAATATCTTTTCACCTCCAGATCCTAATTCCATGCCCCAATCAAGCAAAGTGGAACACCAGCAATATGTCCTGGTGGATCTCTCCAAGACTACAATGGGTGTACTGATGAACGTTGCGCTCCCAAGAATGATTGAAAACCTGAAGTAGTAAAACAAGGATACCAGTGCCTGTTGTCCCGGCAAATAACTAAACCGGCACAAGTGCTTCGCGCTTAAGGGCGCAGAAAGGAGAATTAACATGCCCGATAATGACAAACACAAAGAGGCCAAGGAGTGTTATCCTGATATTCCCCAAAAAACGGAAGGATTTTTTCTTAAAGGATCCAATTCCCTCGACTGGGGCATAAAAAACAGGCTTGCGCGCATCTTCAACCCTGAATCCGGGCGAACCGTGATGCTGGCAATTGATCACGGCTACTTTCAAGGACCGACCAGGGGTTTGGAACGCTGTGATCTCAATATACTGCCTCTGGTTCCTTATGCGGATACGTTGATGTTAACGCGTGGAATTCTCAGAAGTATCGTTCCTCCCTCCACTTCAAAATCGATCGTGCTCCGGGTTTCCGGCGGCACCAGCATTCTCAAGGAATTATCCAATGAAGATATTGCGGTGGATATTGAAGACTCCATTCGGCTCAATGCCTGTGCCATGGCTGTGCAGGTTTTTGTCGGAGGCGAACACGAACGGGAATCGATTATCAATATGACCAGGATGGTGGATATGGGTACCCGCTACGGCATTCCCACCCTGGCCGTAACCGCGGTGGGTAAAGACATGGCAAGGGATGCCCGTTACTTCAGGCTCGCGACCCGGATCTGCGCCGAACTCGGCGCCCACTATATCAAAACCTATTATGTTGCAGAAGGGTTTGAAACAGTTACCGCCTCCTGCCCGGTGCCGATTGTGATGGCCGGCGGCAAGAAAATCCCGGAATTAGAGGCCCTGACCATGGCCTACCGGGCAATTCAGGAAGGAGCAGCCGGTGTAGACATGGGTCGGAACATTTTTCAATCCGAGTATCCAAAGGCCATGATTCAGGCGGTAAATGCCGTTGTGCACCAAAATGAAACCCCGGAAAGGGCCTTTGATTTGTACAACACGTTGAAAAATGACAGTTGAACATAAATTATTCGCCGCAATGCCGGTCGGGAATTTATTTCGAAGTCCGCATAAGCGAACAAATTAACCCATTTTAGGCCATTAATCCTGGAGTGCTGCGCATTTTTGGCGGGAATTTTTATGGCGATCCCGCAAACGCCCATGCAGACTACGTTTAGCAGGGGTCATGTTCAAACTCAAATTAGATCGAACCGGCTTGCACAGGTTAGGTTTCAACGAACCGGACGTGGACCTGAGTTGATAACCGGCAGCGGGGGGTAAAAATGAAAGCATGCATGTGGTACAATAACCGGGATATCAGAATAAAAGAAACGCCAGCACCGAAACCGGGCCCGAAAGAGATGCTTGTTAAGGTGATCTCGTGCGGTATCTGCGGAAGTGATATCGTTGAATGGTACCGGCTGCCAAGAGCGCCGCTGGTGCAGGGGCATGAGATCGGCGCAGAGGTGGTGCAAACCGGAGATTCTGTCACAAAATACAAACCCGGCGACAGGGTCTTTATTGCGCCCAAAGTCCCGTGCCGGCAATGTTATTATTGTAAAAACGGGCGCTACCCGCAATGTTCGCAGGTTCAAGAAAGGCTGCCCGGCGGCTTTGCTGAATATATCCTGGTACCGGAAACTATAATTGAGCATGGAACATATCTTCTGCCTGACCATGTGACTCATGATCAAAGTACATTTATAGAACCGCTGGCCTGTGTGATCAGGGCCCAGAGGCTTGCTGAAATTAAGGAAGGCCAGAGCGTGCTGGTGCTCGGCTGCGGCATGTCCGGATTACTGCACGTAAAATATGCCAAATCGAAACATGCCAGGGTCATCACTACGGATATTAACGCAAAGCGCCTGGAATTATCCCGACAAGCCGGTGCAGATCTGGCCATCGATGCCAGGGACAATGTTTTGCAACGGTTGTTTGCTGAAACCGGCAGAAAAGCTGATGCGGTGATCATATGCACCGCTTCCATGGCTGCGGTGAAACAGGCCTGGGAATGTGTGGACAAAGGTGGCGCGGTTATCTTCTTTGCGGTCCCCGGCCCGGATAAAGATGTTACCGTGCCGATCAACGATTTTTGGACAAAAGAAATCACGATACTTACTTCCTATTACTGTGGGCCACCGGATCTGACCGAAGCGCTGGAAGCTATTGCTTCCTGCAAAATTTTTGTCGATGACATGATCACGCACGTCCTTCCTCTTCACGAAATCGAAAAAGGTTTTCAACTGGTCGAAGAGGGGAAAGATTCGCTCAAGGTCATCATCCGGCCAAATGAATAGGCATCAGGAAAACGCTTAAAAAGTAATTTTTCATTATAAGCGGTCGTAAATTATTCTGTCACCTCTATGCTTCCCCTACTCCAGGAAGCGCTGGATTTCTACGGTGTAACCATCAGGATCCTGCAGGAAAAAGTGATGGATCTTAAAACGGGGATTTATCTTTGGTTTTTCTTCCACCTTGACTCCCTTTTCCTTGAGAGCTTTGTGGCAATCCTCAACATCCGGTGTTAAAAGGGTTATTATAGGGCTCTTGTCCCGGCTGACCACCTCCTGGTGGGTGCAGAACCCGAGCATACCTCCGCCGGGAACTATGTAAATCCGGCACAGCCCCTGGTCTTTATAGAGTTCGAGCCCCAGTTTTTCACGGTAAAAGCTGTCGGTCTTCTCCATGTCCG
The DNA here is from genome assembly GCA_007130825.1 of Syntrophomonadaceae bacterium. Classification (GTDB taxonomy): domain Bacteria; phylum Bacillota; class Dethiobacteria; order DTU022; family DTU022; genus B1SED10-74M. The sequence goes on from SLRT01000062.1 coordinate 15,581, forward strand.
TTATCCCCATAAATACAATGGACCCTTCCCACTTCACTTCAATCCCTCCCCAATAAATATCTGTTTGTTCTTATCCCTGCTACCATATTACAGTAATCTTCACTATAACAACAGGGTCCTAAAAGCATAAAGCAATCTTAAACAGTAACAGTTAAAACTGTTTTGAAATACCCGGCCGCCGAACCTTTCCTTGTAACGTTTGATCAAGGCATGGCAGCGCATATACCTGGCGGGCCGCGGTTTCTTTTTCCCGCCGGTTAAGGTAAAAAACAGGCCAAAGGTTCTCAAGGGCAAAGGATATCAAGAGCCCGGAATGTTGACACGCATTAGCGCACACCCCAGGTGCCAGGGGTTGAGCAGTTTATGTTTATGATAACCATAACCTGTTCAACCCTTTCGCAAGGGTTAAATGAGTGAGCGCGAACCTGCCAGGGCTGCATTTTCCCGGACCTAATCGTCCTGACAAATAAGTGCATTTTTTCACTACTGCAGGCAGGAAAATATAATTTATGGAGAATATATATGTTAGGCTTTTAATCGCCGGGATAATTAGCAAAACAGAAAAATTTGCCTCATATATACCAGATGAGACCCGGAGCTGTTAATTGCCTTTGAGAAATATGTTTAAATTAGCTTTAATTATATTAGAAACGGAGGTTTTATAAGTGCCAGCCAAAGTTATTTCAGGTAAGGAAGTTGCAGGAGAAATCAGGGATGAGTTGAAAAAGAAGGTCGCAGAGTTAAATGGAAAAGGGGTCTACCCCGGACTGGGTGTTATCCTGGTCGGAGAGGATCCCGCCTCGGTATCTTACGTCACTAGCAAAGCCAAAGGTTGCGAGGAAATTGGTATACACGAGGAAACAATTCGTTTGGCAGCTGATACCTCAGAAGATGAAGTGCTTCAGTTAATCGATAAAATGAATAATGACAAGAAGTTTAGCGGAATACTTGTTCAGCTCCCCCTACCGGACCATATCGATGAAGAAAAGGTCGTCAACAAGATCGCCCCCGAAAAGGATGTTGACGGCTTTCATCCCGTTAATCAGGGCTTGTTGTTAAGGGGCGAGCAGTGCCCGCTGCCCTGCACCGCTCACGGAGCACAGCAGATGTTGATGCGTTCGGGAAATGATCCTGCTGGTAAACATGTGGTTATTTGCGGAAGGAGCAACATAGTCGGAAAACCCCTGGCGGCAATGTTGATGCAAAAAGCAAAAGGCGCTAATGCGGTAGTGACGGTAGTGCATACTGGAGCCAAGGATATAGCTTATTTTACCAAGCAGGCCGATATCCTGGTTGCAGCCATGGGCAGACCGCAGACTATTACTGCAGACATGGTTAAAGAAGGCGCTATTGTAATTGATGTTGGGGTAAACAGGATCGAGGACGCTTCCAAGAAGAAAGGTTTCCGCCTGGTTGGAGACGTGGATTATGAACCGATAGCAGAAAAAGCTTCCTACATCACTCCTGTGCCCGGCGGAGTTGGCCCAATGACAGTGACCATGCTTCTTTACAATACTGTTGAAGCTGCTGAAATAATAAGCCAGTCATAAGTGGTCGCATAACCTGGTTTAAAAGATAATAGAATCATGATCGATGATAAAGGCGGAAAAATATTTCCGCCTTTATCAATTTAAGTTATTTAATAAACCTCCGTTTCTCAATTCCGGTAATATACTTTACAATTCCAATTGACATTGTTTATTATTTAGCTTATATTACAGACAAAATTAATTAGCTAAAAAAATGCAGACTTTTATCACCCGGTACTTGGAGGTTATTTAAATATGCCAGACCACATGCACGATGATGCGACACAAAATGACAACAGGGGTGAAAAGCATGAACATCAGGAGCATCACAACGAGGCAAAACATGATGACCACAACCACAGTGATCATCATACTCACATGGCCGAAGATTTCCGTAAAAGATTCTGGATAGCGCTGGCAGTAACAATTCCTATTTTGGCCCTTTCCCCTATGATCCAGGAATTTATGGGCGTGCGCGATTTGCTCCGGTTTCCCGGTGATAGCTTCGTTGTCTTTGCCCTGGGTACTTTTATCTATTTTCACGGCGGATCTCCGTTCCTGAAGGGACTTTACGATGAAGTCAAACAAAGGCTCCCGGGCATGATGACCCTGGTTGCAGTAGCCATCACTGCTGCTTACGTCTACAGTTCGGCAACAGTATTCGGACTCGAAGGAGAACCGTTCTTCTGGGAACTGTCAACCCTGGTTACAATCATGCTGCTCGGTCACTGGATTGAGATGAAATCGGTGATGGGAGCATCAGAAGCCCTGAAAGAACTGGCCAAACTGATGCCCTCGACCGCTCACAAACTGATGGATGATGGGAGCATTAAAGAGGTTCCAATCGATCAGATCAGGGGCGGCGACCAGCTGGTCATAAAACCGGGGGAGAAGATACCATCTGACGGAATGATCGTGGACGGCTCGACGACTATCGATGAATCGATGCTCACCGGTGAATCTCTGCCCGTCTCAAAAGGAAAAGGTGCCCAGGTAATTGGCGGGGGAATAAATGCTGAAGGATCAATAACCATAGAAGTAACCAAAACCGGTGAAAGCACTTACCTCTCCCAGGTAATGAAGCTTGTCCAAGAAGCGCAGGCCAGTAAATCCCGCACTCAGAATCTGGCCAATAAAGCGGCATTCTGGCTAACCATCATTGCCCTGGGCGGCGGTGCGCTTACTTTTATAGTCTGGTTTGCGATCATCGGCTTTGAACTCTCTTATGCAATAGAGCGAATGGTCACGGTGATGGTTATGACCTGTCCCCACGCTTTAGGGCTGGCCGTTCCCCTGGTAGTCGCTGTTTCAACTGCACTTTCGGCACGAAACGGATTGCTTATCCGTAACCGGACTTCTTTCGAGCAGGCCCGTAATATCCAGGCAGTTATCTTTGATAAAACGGGAACTCTCACTGAAGGCAAGTTCGGGGTAACCGATACGGTTATCTTAGATGATGGCATAACGGAAAAAGAGCTTCTCGCTTACGCCGCGGCAGTCGAATCGCGTTCCGAACACCCGATTGCCAAAGGCATCACTAATGCAGCCGATGAATTCGAAGAGATAAAAGATTTTGAAGCAATTAAAGGAAAAGGTGTGCAGGGCAATGTGAAGGGCAAGAAAGTCATGATCGCCAGCCCGGGCTACCTGAAAGAGCTCAGTCTTTCCGGACAAAATGAAAGACTTGATCAGCTTTCCTCACAGGGAAAAACTGTTGTCTACGTGATTATCGACGACAAACTAAAAGGGGCGATCGCCCTTGCCGATATTATCCGGGAAGAGTCAAAACAGACCATAAGAAAACTGAAAGAGATGGGAGTCCAGGCAATGATGCTGACCGGTGACAATAAAAAGGTTGCCGCTTATGTTTCAAAAGAACTGGGCCTTGACGATTACTTTGCCGAAGTTCTTCCCCACGAAAAATCCGAAAAGGTAAAAGAAATACAATCGCGGGGATTGGTAACCGCTATGGTCGGAGACGGCGTAAACGACGCACCCGCTCTTGCCCGGGCGGATGTGGGGATTGCCATCGGCGCCGGCACTGATGTGGCCGTCGCTGCAGCCGATATCGTGCTGGTCCGGAACAATCCGCTTGATGTAACCTCAATCCTCGGGCTTGCCCGCGCCACTTACAGGAAGATGGTGCAGAACCTCGGATGGGCCACCGGATATAACGTTATTGCTATTCCCGTTGCAGCCGGTGTCCTGTATACATACGGGATCATCCTGATCCCGGCAGTCGGCGCCATGCTGATGTCTTTGAGTACGGTTATCGTGGCCATCAATTCGCGGTTTTTGAAGATATGATGCCGTAATAGTAAATCTTGATTACAATCATTCGCAGTCCGGGCGCAAGGCATGCAATAATAACAATCACTACCCTCACCACCGGCGCCAATAAGAACTTTAGCTTGAGCCAGTTGAAAAAAGCAGACCAGGGCTTTAGTTCTGGATAATTTTTTACAATTATTTTTGTTCTATTTCTTCCATGGAAGTCCAGGCTTCATAGACGGGGTGGTTTTTTTGATCCAGCTCCCGGACCAGCACTTTGTTGGCTTCTTTTTTCTTGACCATCCGGTTATTCTCGTCCACGTAACAGATAACCGTCTTGACTCCCCCGCTGGGAGTTTCTCCATATACCACGTCGCAGTGCTTGTACTGGTCCTCGCTTTTATTCATTTTGTTTTGGTAATACTTCCTGCAGTATTCGCTGTCGGGATTTCGGGAGCACACCCTTTCGGTCATAACTTTATGGTTATAATACCTGAAAGCAAAGATTATCGCTATAAAAGCCAGTCCGAGAAAAAGCAAAGATACCAGAGTAGTCACTTTATGAAGGCCTCCTTCAAAATTTTTTAGGGCATGGTGCACCACTTAAACACTTTGAATTATTTTTTATTTATAGGGAAAAGATTTTCTAACTGCCTGATTTACGACCGCTGTGCTTTTTACAATAAGACTATGAACTTCATTCAGGTTTCAACTTGATTAGCGCTTTGGATTATTTTTATATAACACAGTTCCTCCTCTTTAAGCAGCATTTTTTACTGTATAAATAATATACCACATTCCAAACTATCAATCATTATTTATTTAAATTTATACATAATAAAAAAACCGTCTGAAAAAATATCATCGCAAGCGCCGGGTGATGAAATAAAAACAAGCTTCGTTAATAGCGTATAAACAGTAACCGGTTATCCATAAACAAAGGACTAGATCCGAACAGGGGAAATATCATATTTAGAAATTATTTTAGGACAACCGGCTTACAGCCTGGATTCAGAAATCGGTTCAGCGCATTTTCAGCCGGTTAGAATTATAGTATGATTATAATCGGAACGGGTAAGCCTTGCTAATCGTGAATATTATGTTATTGCTACCGTAAGGAGTTGAGAATATGTACGTTTACGACAGGGTAAAACCTGTGGGCTTGTTACTGGGAATTTTTTTAATGGTTATCGGTATTGTCTTTTTAGTCACGCCCGATCGAGTGACCGAATTCCTGGCTGTCTTTATCGGGGCGGTGATAACCGTTTTCGGCATATTCAGGATTATAAGCGTGGTTGTACGGTGGAATGTGGCGATCAACCGGGCTTTGCTGTTGATTTTCGGGATCATAATCCTGCTGGCCGGGGTGTTTATGCTCTTCAACCCCGATACAACCATTACTCTGGCCGGAGCTGTTACCGGTATAATCGCCATTATGCTGGCCGTTGACCGCTTTATCACCGCCAACAGGTTTAAGGGATCGGCAAACATTGTCCCCACAGTTATATCCGGCCTGATTCACCTGCTTTTCGGGCTGGGAATGATTTTTTCGGCGATTGTTGTTTTTTCGATCATCATTGTCCTGGTCGGCATATATTTACTTGTTGCCGGATTCATGTTTACCTTCTCAGCGCTGTTCTTTCATGATTTTTAAGTATTGCCAGGAGGTTTTGCAGCAGTTAACTGATCAGAACAAGGTTCGATCCTGTCTCGAAGCGTACATTTTTTCGCGAAGAGGCGGCTTTAATCTGCCGTGCAGTGGCAGCTCCTTGAATAAATTTTTCACCATCATCCAGCAGCAGGTATTGGTGTATTCCTGATCCACTATGTGAATATAGCTCTGTCCGGTGTGTTAAAATAGAAAAAAACCATATGGAGGTGTTTTTAATGGCCGTTGTCGAAATTTCCATTGTTCCACTGGGAACGGGAAACACCAGTTTGAGCCCTTATGTGGCCGCCTGCGAAAAAGAACTGCGGGAACATGCTGCAGGACTGAAATATGAGCTAACCGCCATGGGGACAATCATCGAAGGCGACCTGGATCAAATACTGAAGCTGATCCGGCGCCTGCACGAGGTTCCTTTCAATAGCGGGGCCAAGAGGGTCAGCACCAGTATCAAGATCGATGACCGGCGGGATAGTAGCAGTTCCATTGAACAGAAAGTCAAATCGGTTGAGAACAAGTTAAAAAGCGATACTTGATGCGGGTAGCATGCATTTAAAGCAAATTTGCAGATTTATTATAAAGGCACTACTTTAAAGGGCTAATTTAATACCTGGAGATAGGATGTTGGAAAAAATAATTATCGTCGCTCACTCGGACCAGCGCGGGGCGAACAGGGATAAACGAAGCAGGAGAAAGCAAGGCGGGGCAAGCTCTTATCCACAGCCGGACAGGTTTGTCCGATCACTTTTTTTTAAGCCTGGACCTAAAAATAAACCCCAAGATCGTTGTCAATAACCAGGCTCCGGCATAATCATAGAGCCCGTGAGTTAACCAGTATAGTCCTGTGGTTTGATCACCGCCACGATAATAGAAGTGCGGCAAAACTGAAATACCGGGGTAAGTCAAAGCAACGGCGACTATAAGAAAACCTAAACCTTCCAGGGGTCTGCTCTTGATAATGCCAAAAAGTGCGGCGCAAACACCGATTAACAGCGCCAGCAGGAGAATGGATATTTCCAGAAACCCACCATATGCGCTATACCAGTATAGCGCATATGGTGGGCTGCTTAAACTCTGATCTGGAATGATTTCTCTTAAATGTCCGTACTTTAGAAGCCCATAAATAATAATCGTCAGTAACATGGCAAAATAAACACCGCATAAGCATAAAAAAACCCGGCCTAAGTGCACAAAACCACCTACCCTAACTCTATTTATGCTTGCAATTGAATTGCTGGTTGTTAACGATTATAATCCAGATTGGCTGCTGATCCGAAACCAATATGCGCCGCTTTCTGTTGTCCAGGAATTGTTGTCCGGCAGGCAGAGTTGTTGGCAACCTACCGCTTTTTCGATAAGAGAATAACAACTTAAGGTTGTCACTAAACCTTCCCCCCGACAACGCGCGACCTTTACCAGTGGTGTTTGAAAAAGTTGGCCTCACCTGCGTAAGGTTCTACCAGTTTTTCCAGATGTAATATGTCTTCTTCGGACAGTTTTTCAAATTCAGAGGCAATACGGGCATTTTCTTTCACTTCAGCCTCACTGGATATACCAACAATGGCAGTACTAACAGGAAAAGAAAAGACGTAACTTAGAGCTTGTTTCATATTCGAAAGCCCATTTTCGCGGAAGATACGTCCGATCGCAGTTACTTTCATCGCAATAATACCCATCTCCTTTTTTACCGCTTCATCCAGCAATTTCTCATGGAAAGGGGCATAATGGATATCACCGGCATTAAAGGCCATTAACAGGCAGTCGAAGGGGTATTCTTTAATGCCCTGCAGAAGGACTTCCGGATCTTTGTGGCCGGTAATGCCGGTAAAGCGGATGACGCCCTGATCTTTAAGTTCTTCCAGCGCTTTGACCGCCCCGTTTTCCGCAAAAGCTCCTTGCAGGTCATTTGTAGTTCGCACATTATGGAGTTGGTAGAGATCCAGGTAATCAGTGCGCAGGCGCTCCAGGCTCTCTTCCACCAACCGCAATGTTCCATCGTATGTCCGGTCGCCGGTTTTAGTTGCCAAAAAAACCTCCCGGCGGCGGTACTCCATCACCCGGCCGATGTTACTCTCACTGCCGCCGCGACCATAAGTCGGTGCAGTATCGATATAGTTTACGCCTTTGTCAATAGCCCGGTTAATGATCGCTTCGGCTTCCTCTGCCCGGTCCGATTTCTCGACAGTTGCTTCACCACCCAGACTGAAAAGGGAAACGGAAAATCCCGTTTTACCCAGTTTCCTGGCAGGAATCATTTTTTCTTCATCCTGCGGTTTGGTTTCTTCTTTTTCTCCTTTACCATTCTCAGCTCCAACTTTAACCTCATGTTCCTCAACCTGACGATCAGGTGAAAGCTCGTCTTCACCAAACAAACGATAAACCAGGCCACCCAGGCCGACCATAACCAAAAAGGCAGCCAACCAGCCGCTTAACTTCTTAATAAAAACACGGCGTTTCATGGTTAAACCTCCCAATAAGCTTACAATTACTATAATAGTAGCAGACCATTTATTTTAAAACCTTTCATGTCAAGTAAAAAAAGGCGCCTGGATAAAAGAAGCATAACTAAGAAAAAACTTTACATCTGCATAAAAGCATACTGTATCCTGACTAAAATGCTCTTTCCCACTGCGAGCGGATCTTTTCGAGATCCTGCGGATTGTTTCTGGCCTTCAATGTAAACTCAGTTTTTGCACGCATAACAGTCAATACCGGCCTGACCTTCCGAATACTCCGCCCAGCTTAAATGATTGTTATGATACCCATTCCTTAGTGTATAATATAACATATCTGGATAACGTAAAAAATGATTCCAGGGAAAGAGTGGTAAGTAAACATGGAGTTTATCGGACTTCTGGCTCCGGTAGCATTTGTCTTTGCCATGGCAGCGCTGACCCAGGTTGGCGCATTGCGAAAAGAAATGGCTGAATTGAAAGAAGAGCTGACCCGGATAAAAGGGAAGAGGGAAAACCATTAAGGAAAAAAATAAAAAAAAAGCAGAAGCTGCCTTCATTACTGGTTTTAACTGCCTAAAAGCAAAGCTTGGAGGTAAATTGAAGCAATGGACCTGCCCCCTGTCCCTCCAGAAAGGGTGTTTCAACTGCCGTGAAAAAAACCGATGAAATCTATACCGGCTTTGCTGAAATATACGATCAGATCATGTGCAGCGTGGATTACGAAGCATGGGCCGATTATATCGAGCAGCTGCTCGGGCGGTTTGCTAAAAAACCTTCTTCCCTGGTCGATTTAGCCTGCGGAACAGGCAGTTCCACTTTACCGTTCGCCCAGCGGGGCTACCGAACAGCCGGAGTTGATATTTCAGCGGCTATGCTGGAGCGGGCACGCTGCAAAGCAGCTAAGAACGGTTTAAAGATTGCTTTTTATGAACAGGATCTGTGCCGGCTGAAACTGCCCGAAAAAAATGACCTGGCCCTGCTCTTTCAGGACGGTTTCAACTATATTCTCCGTGAAGAAAAGCTGGCCCGGGCAATCAGGCAGGTTTATCATGCCCTTAACCCCTCTTCACTGTTCATCTTCGACTTAACCCGCCCGGGGATGCGCTCCGGGGGTGAAAAAAACACTGTATGCTGTGCTGAACAGGATAATTTTACCCTGATCCTGGAAAGCGCTTACCACTCTGTAAAAGATATATGGTCGGCCCGGCTAACCTTTTTTCAACAAACCGAAAGCGGGCTCTATAGAAAATTCCAGGAAAAGCACCTAGAAAAAGATTACGATCCGGACCTGGTCACCAGGCTGTTACAGGAAACCGGGTTTACTTTGCTGGCCATTCATCCCAGCTTCAGCATCGAACCGGCACAAGGTTTTGAACCGAAGCTTACCTTTGTTGTGGAGAAATAAACGGTGTTATTTACATACACTTTTACCTAACCCGGACAAGCCGGTGCCATAAAAGCTGGACCTCTTAAATCTCGAAATGACCCTTTCCAAGCTCAGTCTACATCGGCATACCTGGGAATCGTTAAAAAAATTTTGCCAAAAATGTTCAGCACTTCAGGATTAAGGGCCTATACTGCATTTCATATTACTTTTTATCGAATTTTGGCGGTAACTGCGTTTTTTTGATCGCAACAGCTTCGTTTTGAACAATACCGCGTAAAAGCCTTCCCAGTATGTCCGACCCGGTTATTACTTTTCCCTGATCGCCCCAAAGCAGGATAATATCTTCATCGATCACATCATCTTCACTATGTTTAGGATTAACCTTGAGCCGGGGGATAACCTGGCCCAGTGGAGTTTGCCCGTCTCGGACAATAATCGGACGGTGGCAGTGCCAATAAGGGTTGAAACGATGACAAACAAAGAACAATCCCGATCCAAATAAAAAGAGCCATAACCAATCTCCCCCAATTGTTTTTAACACCCTGGACCTTAAATCCCGAAATTATGCGCATTTTTGGAAAAGCTTTTTGCGATCGCAGAAACTGCCCTGGCTAAGGCGCTTGTAAGGGCTCATTTATAAATACAACATTATGACCCTGACGGAGCTTTGCTGTATATTCTTAACATTTCATGTTGTTGCCTTTTAGCTAAAAAGCTTTTCTTCATCCCGTAAGGTTTCCTGCACATCTTTTTCCGGGTAACCCCTGAAGACAAAGCATGCTGTCAGGCTGGCCAGGGCAACTAACAATAAGGTTAACTGCACGCCCAAAGGATCTTCTATATCCCTGCCGAAAGTGGAAAGCAGGAAACCGAACACACCGCCGGCGATGGCGATAGTTATTTTTAAGGGCACCGCCCGGGCGGCAAAAAATATTGCTTCCCGGCGCGCTCCCGTCTGGACAGCTTCTGAGCGGGCGATCTCGGCAATAGTCGGGTTAACCAGGATGCTGAAAGCAGCCATGGGGATTCCCGCCAGGGTAAATACAGCTATTCCCAGGTAAAAGAAAATACCGGTCATGTTGAAGCTGAACAGGAATATAACCATGGAACAGAAGGCCAGGATTAACGCAGCCAGAGTCAGGATCCTTATTTTTCCATATTTCTTGGCAGCGCTATTGATTAAGGGGAAAGCCAGCAGGGCGCTGCCCAGGATCAGAGCGCCCAACACAGCCATGAAACGCTGCTCCTGCCGGAAAATGACCACGGTGTAATAGAGCATGCTCAGGGTGACCAGGTTCATGCAAAACTGCATGAATATTTCCCCGATCACAAAGCGGCGAAAAGGGCGCACTTTGAGCGCTTGTGCCAGAGATTTCCATAGCCCCTGCTGTCCGGAAGTAACAGGCCGGCAGTGCCGGGATTCGTTAAAACTAAAGCCGGCCAGGTAGAGCATAATTATCGAAAAAAGAACCGCCCCGGCAACAGCAACCCGGTAAGAAGCCCGAAGTTCGAGGCCGCCATCCTGCAAGCTGTTGACAACCTCCGGAAAAAGAACAGTTATGAGTACCATTCCCAGCATTCCGAAGAGAGCGATTAGGGTGGAAAGGTTAATGCGGGTGGCATCGGTGTGGCCCAACTCCGAGAGCAGGGACAGGTAAGGATTCACGTAAGCAGTAAAGGCCAGGTAGAAAAGACACATCATCAGCGCCAGCCAGATCCCATTTAGCAAGTGTTCTTGCCCGATAAAGGGAGGATTAAAAATCAGCACTGTGAATAGAGCCAGGGGCAGGGCGCTCAGCAGTAAAAAAGGTTTGCGGCGACCCAGGCGTAAGCGACAGTTGTCGCTCAGGGTAGCTACCACCGGATCGGCAGCAGCATCGACAATCCTTCCTAAAGCCAGGGCTGCCCCCAGGATAGTGGCCAGGCCCAGGAAAGTATCCTCAGACACCAGGTTGGGTAAATTGTACTCCCGGGGCGGTAAAAAGTAAAAGGGGGCATAAAGCAGGATCAGCCGCTCCAGCATAGTAAATGCAGCGCTCCCCGTGGCATAAGTTACCTGGGCCCTTCTGGATAAAGCGGCGGCTGTATAATTTTCCATGCTAATCCTCCATCCGGCAATTTGCCGGTAAGTACTGTTTAGCGGCAACAACCGTTGTTTTTACGATAACTGCAGGAAGAAGCGGGGTTATTGGCGAATCAATATTACCATCTAGATGGCAGGACAAATAGCACTGCCGAAAAGGCTTATAGAACAACCTGTTACCCCGTGTTCCAGGTTACAGATATTATAACAAAATGGGGGGCTGAGAGTAATGGCTGAACATAATTTCAAGGAACTGCTGGACCAAAGCTGGCAGCTGCGCCGTGAAAAACGCTTTCCGGAAGCAGAGCTGCTCCTGCATGAAGCCCTTGATCAACATGCCCCCGGCAGTTTCGAGCACAGCACGCTTAAAGCCAACCTGGCCGATGTGCTCCTGCGCCAGGGCAATACCGCGGGAGCGCGGGAAACAGCGCTCGAAGTACTGGATAAAGAACCGGCCCAGGTCACCGCCCTTACCGTGCTGGGCCTGGCTGCCCTGGAAAACAAATCGGCAGCCGAAGCAGTCGAGAATTTACAGAAGGCTTATAATTACGCTCCCAATCCTTTCCGGGCCGGCCGGCTGGCCCGGGCCCTGGAAATGGAGGGCAGAACGCATGAAGCTTTAAATTTTTTACGGGAAGCCCTGCAAAGTTATCCCGACGACAACTACCTGTTAAAACAGTACAGCGCGCTGCAAAACAAAGCCGAAAATAACCATCCTGATTCCGGACAGAAGCAGGTATTGCCGAGCGAAATTTTAAGCAAAGAGATAAAAGAAGAAGACTTTCTGCCTTACGCCGAACAAATGAAGGCCAAGCTTGGCCACCTGGAACCGGAAGAAGCCGCCGCGCAGCTGCAAAAAATCATCAAGGTAGGCAAGCGTAAAGAAAACCCCCACCTGCACCTGCTCCTGGGAGATCTGTGGCGCAAGGCCGGCAATGAAGGTGCAGCGGCCGAGGCATACTGGAAAGCGCGGGAACTTGATCCGGAAAACTTACTTGCCCTTTCCCAGTTACTCTACACCTACAGGCGCCTGGGAAGAAAAGATGAAGCCTGGCCCCTGCTGAAACTACTGCTTTATTACCAACCCACGGACAAGACGGCCAAATCGTCCCTGCTCAAGGATGCTGCAGACCTGGGCAAAGAAGAGGAAACAGCGCTTTTCTTTGAAGAACTGCTCCAGAAATACCCCCAGCGCAAGGAATTCTACGGGGCCATCCGGAAATTAAAAAAGGCCGCGGAAATCAAGGCTGATAACAGCCAGGAGGAGCATTAAACAATGAAAGTAGGAGACCTTATTCATGTCCCGCCGGTGCGCACCGTCATCCGCCTGGCCGATTTAGGCGATAGCGAACTGCGCCGCCACATGATCGAAACATTTATCCTTACCAGCGAGGTTTCCTTTGCCATCTTTAATATTATTAAAAAGATCGCCGCATCCCGCGGTGAGGGCTTCTTTATAATCGGCAACTACGGTTCGGGTAAATCCCACCTCTTAAATGTATTAAGCTTGATTACCAGCGATACAAAAGCTCAGCTGGCCTTTAGCGACACCTGGCAGGAAGATCGTTTGGCCAGTGGCGATCTGCCGGATTTACTCGAGCAGGCCGCCGCCGCTAAGCCCCTGGTAGTCGAAATTTCTCTGGTCGAACACAGCAACCGCGAGTACCTGGAACAGATCGTCCTAAAACAGGTCGCTTCCAAGCTGCAGGGAGCCGACCTCTCCGCGGACGAAGAAAAACCGCCCGCAGGCCTGCTGGAAATGACCCGGCAGGAAGCTTTCGAAAAACTCCGGCAGATGTTGAGCCAGGGCGGCTGCGGCGGCCTGGTACTCTTGATTGACGAACTATCTGAATTCCTGCGCTCTAAAGAAAACGCCCGGGCCTACAATGAAGACGTGCGTTTCCTGCAATACTTAGGCGAATTTGCCGAAGTTATTCCGGCCTGGGTTATAGCCACCATGCAGGAAAACATTGAAAACACCGGCGCTCTTTCCGGTGAATTGCTCCATAAAATCAAAGACCGCTTTCCGGTTCGCTTTCAGCTTACGGGAGAACATGTCAAAGAAATAGTGTCCGGCCGGCTGGTTCAAAAAAAAGAGGGAGCCGAAACAGCCCTGCCCCGGATTTTAGAAGAACTGCAGGGCGCTTTTGCCAAACTGCCATTTTCCAACCAGGATTTTTATGACCTTTATCCAGTCCACCCGGCCACGGTAGAACTCCTGGACGAACTGCGCCCGCTTTTTTCCCAGCACCGGGGCGTAATTGACTTTATTCACTACCGCCTTGCCGGCGATCCCGGTCGCAATATCGTATCATTTTTGGAACAGTCAGCCGGCGAGCTGCTCACTCCCGACTATATCTTTGACCATTTCCGGGATCGCCTGCGTGAAACGGTAGAAACAAGCCCGTACAGCGAACAGGTTTACCACTACTATGAACGGGAAGCAAAGCGCATCTTTGCCGATTCAGCCGACGCCCACATCGCCCTGCGTCTGCTCAAACTGCTCATCCTGGGCGCACTGGCCCAGGCGCCGAAACATTTCAGTGCCGAAGAACTGACCCAGCTGCTCCTGCACCGCTACAGCGGGCTGGAAAGCGGTGTAAACTATGACTATATCGGCGAAATAATGGAACAGCTGCAGACCCACGGCGCGTACATCGCCGCTGAAGAACGAAACAGCGGGGAGATCAGTTATACCATTGACCTCAAAGCCGACGTTGCCCTGCTGATGGAAAAGAAACTGGCCAATATTACCGCTTCCCTGACTCCCGGCGACCGGCGAATTATTGAGGGCCTGCTGCCCTGGGTCGACGAAGCCTACCTCCCCTTAAAACAACTGCAGCAGGAACCGTTCCGGAATGAAGAGATCACCTGGCAAAATACGAAGCGCGGCGGCAAAGTGATCTATAATTCACCGGCAGAACTGTCCCCGGCTTCGCTGGAGGAACTGCGCGAAGAACTAAACAACCATGAAACCGATTTTGTTTTCTTCCTGGTCCCACCCGGTTTTGCCAGGCAGGACAACTCGAGCTCCTCCTGGCAGGCGGTTTATGAAAATTGCGACGCCGAATTGCGCCGCTGCCTGGCCCTGTGGGTGCCCCGAGAAATCACATCGGGTGAGGAAGAGCAACTGCGACGCGCCTATGCCTACCAGCTGATGCAGGAAGAATATGCTGCCGACAACAGCCCGGCGGGGCGACAGATTAGCAAACAGCTGGCGGTTTTGCTGGCCGAAGAAAAAGGGAAAGTAAAAGAGACATTCCGCAACCTTTATTTTCAGGGCCGGCTGCGGGCCGGAGAGCATATGCCCTCACCGGGTTCCTTAGGTTACCTGCCGCTGAAAGACTTGATCTCCCACGTGGCCGCCGAGATCCTGAAAACGCGTTTTCCACGACACAGTGAGATCCGCCCCTTGAGCGAACAGATTACCGGCAGCCTGATGCAGCGTACCCTGGATATTCTTTTCTCACCACAGCTGGAAGAACAAAGTTTGGAACGGGGCACCAAAATGATGATTGACACTTACCTGGTTCCCCTCGGACTGGTAAAAAAGAAAGGGCAGGGCTACCAGCTGGAAATTAACCCCAAAACCTCACCGCTGACCGCGGAGTTCCTGGCCCGGATACCGGATACAGGGCGAATCACCCTGGACCGCCTCTACCGGCATTTACGCAAAGGCCCCTTCGGCCTCAACGCAACCTGTTTCCAGGTGCTGGGCACAGCAGCGATTTTAAGCGGCGCCGTCTCCGCGTACCAGGGCAGAAAAAGGCTCGCCCCCTCCCAGATAAATTACTATCGGTTCTGGAATATTGAAGAAATCGGGGCGGGAACTTTGATCCGCCCGGAATTACAAAAGGTTTTAACCGGGCT
>SLRT01000033.1 GCA_007130825.1 Syntrophomonadaceae bacterium
GCGCATAATGATTTTAAGGCTTCTAATAAAACATTTCCGGAAAGGGTAACACAGGCAAGATTCGAACATTCAGGATGAATATCCATTATGATTAAGGAGGTCCAGGTATGTCTGAGATCACTTTTTGGGGTCACGCCTGTTTTCTTCTCTCAGAAAGGGCTAAAGAAACAGTGCTGTTTGATCCTTACATCAGCGAAAATCCCCTCTCCCCGGTTAAAACTGAGGAGGTAAAAGCCGACTATATATTACTTTCTCATGCCCATTGGGATCACATTGGAGATGCATACGCCATAGCCGGCAGAAATGGTGCAACGATTATTTCCTCTTCAGAGATAGCCAAGCAAGCTGTAAAAGACGGTTTTAACGCCCATCCCCAACATATTGGTGGGCGGCACAGCTTTTCCTTTGGATCTGTAAAGCTTACTCTTGCTTTTCACGGCTCAGGAATTGCCGGGGGGCACGCCTGCGGTTTTGTGGTTGACTACTATGGAAAGAAGATCTATTTTTCCGGGGATACAGGGCTGTTCAGCGATATGAAATTAATTGGCGAACTTGATTCTTTGGATGTGGCCCTGCTCCCGATCGGCGATAATTTTACGATGGGACTTGACGATGCGGTAATAGCCGCCTCATTTTTACAGGCAAAAGTGGTAATTCCCTACCACTATAACACCTGGCCCCTGATCGAAGCCGATCCCGTAGAATTCAAGCAGAAAGTTGAGCAGAAGGCAGGCAGCCAGTGCGTGATTTTGTCCCCGGGCAGTAGTTATAGCATTTAACTGGCATTATAGGTGGCGGGACAATTAACAGATCTCGCCCAAACCTGGTGTAAGGTGCGGTAGTTTTTCCCAGCCTGGGATTGTGCTATATTCTCTGAATAGAGGCCTGATCAGCCAGGCAGGGCCGCCTCCCCCTTTTACTGTAAAAACTTTGCCGGGGCATTCAAAAACCTTTACTCCTTCTCCTTCCAGGGCTGCTTTGGTGCGCGGGCTTCCGCCAATCATCACGCACTGACGTGGAGACAGGATCAAAACCTTATCCGGTTTGCCCGTCCCGGACAATTGTAGTATTATAAACTAGTGTAAAATGCATGCTGCGCGTTCTTGCCGGGTTAATTTTTACTCTTGGAACAATGCTTTTATCCGGGGGCAGCCCGCATAAGAAAGCACGAGCAAATCATAAACGAAAAGATGATAATGATGATTACTTTGCCTGAACTAAAAAATGATTTTAATAATGTCGGCTATATCTGTGATGAAAGCACCGCCCTGACTGTATTCCTTTCTTTGGAACTGCAAAAGCCGCTCCTGATTGAAGGAGCTCCAGGGGTCGGGAAAACAGAAATGGGCAAGGTTTTAGCCGATATCCTTGATACTGAACTGATCCGTCTGCAGTGTTATGAAGGTCTTGATGAGACAAAAGCTTTATATGAATGGAATTATCAGCGCCAACTGCTGCGTATTCAGATGAACCGTAACCTGGAAGAGGAGCAGGTAAAGGAAGACGATCTGTTTTCCGGTCAATACCTGATGGAAAGGCCCTTACTTAAAGCGATCCAGACTGAGGAGCGACCGGTTCTGCTGATTGACGAGGTAGATAAATGTGATCCCGAATTCGAGGCATTTCTTTTCGAAGTCCTTTCAGATTTCCAGGTCTCCATACCGGAGCTGGGGACTATCAAGGCCAGTAAAATTCCGGTGGTTGTGCTGACCAGTAACAATGAACGTGAGCTTTCTGACGGTTTAAAGCGACGCTGCCTCTACCTTTATCTCGATTTTCCAGCAGTAGAAAATGAAGTGCAGATCATTAAAGCAAAAGTGCCTGCAGCTGCCGATCGCCTTGCCTGGGAGACTGCTCGTGTTGTGGCCCAGCTGCGCCAGCACAGTAATATACGCAAAAAACCTTCGATTGCTGAAACCCTCGATTGGGCCAGGGCTTTGGTTTCATTAAACCGCAGCAGGCTTGACGGTAAACTGGTCAGCGATACCCTGAACCTGGTTCTAAAAACCCGTGCCGATCAGGATTATTTTAAGCAGGAAATCGGTCCGGAAGAAATTGACCGCATTCTTAAGCACGGGGGGAACGGTGGGGGGCTTTCCCAGTGTCGTTAAAAGAAAAATTGCCGGAAGGCCACCTGGAAGAGAACCTGATAACGTTTACCAACCTGCTGCGTGAAAAAGGGCTTTCGATCAGCACGCCAGAGACTATTGATGCATTACAGGCCCTTCAAAAAATAGATCTGTTATCTCGCGATGCTTTTAAGTCCGCCCTTCAGGCAACCTTGGTCAAAAGCCGCCGCGACCAGGAATTTTTCGATCGGCTTTTTGATTATTACTTTGCTCCCCCGGAGGTACAGCGCAGAGGCGCTGAAAAAGCAGCTTCCCATAAAAAGCAATTTGAGAGCAAGATGGAACAGGCCTGCAGTGAAATGAAATTTAAAGGAGAAGCTTTAAAACTCAATGATGAGGAGCTGGCCCAGTACAGTTCGATGTCTCAGGAAGAACAGAAACGGTTGCAGGACTTTATGCATAAAACTGAGACAGGGGTTAACGTTAAACCGCGGTTCCGGCCTGTTTTGGAATCTGTAGTCAAAAGTCACTTACGCTATTGTCGTTCAAAAAGCATGTATGAAAAGCAGAATAATACAAACAGGAAAGATGATCAAACTGCCTCCGGGCCCTCTGCAGGAAATGGTGCAGGTTCCGGGAGCGCCGATGCCGCTCTCGGCGAGATGGATATTCAGGCTATCAGGACAACCGACCTTCCTGAAGCCGAACAGCTTTTGCAGCGGTTGTCCCGTAAACTGGCGATCCAGATTTTACGTAGGCAGCGCAGGGGCCCGCGCAGTGGCCCCCTTGATCTGCGTCGCTCTCTGCGTGACAATATGCGTTATGGCGGAAATATTTTTAGCCTGAAACATAAACCGAAGCGGCGGTCCCGGCAGCAAATTCTTCTGCTCTGTGATGTTTCCGCTTCCATGAAGCAGTACAGCACATTTGTAATCCATTTCCTACACGGACTGCGGGAAGCTGTTCGCGATTTTTCCTGTTTCAGTTTTTCCGATAACCTGGAAAACATGACTCCGGATCTAAAAAGTCGGGCCGGTTTGCAGCATCTGCTGGATCGGGTGATCCGCCGCAGTGAAACCTGGGGCGGAGGTACCAACCTTGGTTTATCACTCCATGAATTGATGCAAAAACATCCGGATCTGTTGAACGGAAAAACTTCTATTATCGTTGTCAGCGATACTAAGACGATTTCGATCGATTATGCGGTCAATGAACTGAATAAACTTAAGGACCGGGTCAGGCGAATAATCTGGTTGAATCCCCTGCCAAAAGAACAGTGGCCTGATTACCGCTCTGTCGGGTCTGTAGCCGGGCTGGTGGAAATGTGGCCATGCAATACAATCGTCCAGCTGGAAGAGGTTCTCACCGGGCGTCTTTAGCTGAAACACTGTTGTTACTTGAAAGAGCAACCTGAAATGAATTAAACCAGCCAAACAGAACTTGAAATGAAATCACTGACATTTCAATTGTGAATTATTAGAGAAAAGAGAGGAGAAATAAGAGATGACAATGCGTATAGCTGTTGCCGGTAAGGGGGGCACCGGAAAGACTACTCTGGCCGCTTTGCTGGTCCGCTATCTTATCGAAGAGAGAAAAGGAAAAGATATTTTAACTGTGGATGCCGATGCTAACGCCAATCTCAACGAAGCCCTCGGCCTCAGTGTTGAAGAAACGATCGGCACCATTCTTGAGGACACAAAAAATCCCGATGCGGTTCCCACCGGCATGACAAAAGATGTTTTTATTGAGTACCGCCTCAGCCGGGCAATGGTCGAAGAAGATGCTTTTGACCTGGTAGTGATGGGCAATCCACAGGGTCCCGGCTGTTACTGCTATCCAAATGATCTGCTCAAAAGGTATTTGGAAAAGCTGAGTAAAAACTATGATTTTATGGTTATCGACAACGAAGCCGGGCTGGAGCATTTAAGCCGCCGGCTTTTGCCCATGGTTGACCTGCTTCTGGTAACCAGTGACGCTACCGCCCGTGGAATTCGTTCAGCGGGCAGAGTAAAAGATATTGTCGAAAAAGTCAACCTTGAGGTAACAAAAATAGGCCTGGTGATCAGCCGCAGCCGTGAAGGTGAGGCAAAAGCACTGGACCAGGAAATTAAAAACAGCGGGCTTGACCTGCTGGGAGAAATAACCAATGATCCCCTGGTCGCGGAATATGATCTGAATGCTCAGCCGCTTTTAAGCCTGCCCGATGATTCAAAAGCGGTGCAGGACTCAAAGAAGCTGTTTCAAGCGCTATCTCTCTAACGTCTAATAACAGCGCTTACGCGAATGTGAATTTTACACAAACAGCTGGTTGGTACTGCTTATTCCAGGAGGTGAGAAGCATGCTTTTTCAGGACCGCCGTCATGCCGGGGAACTGCTGGCCGAAAAATTGGATAATTACCGTAATCAGCAGCCCCTGATACTGGCCGTCCCCCGGGGGGGAGTAATTATTGCCGAGCCGGTATGGCTTAGACTGGGCGGTGAGCTTGATTTGATCATTACAAGAAAGATTGGCGCTCCTAACCAGCCAGAACTGGCCATTGGCGCAGTTACCGGCGACGGGTTTACCTTGCTTAACGATAAAATTATTTCCCGGCTCAATGTTCAGGAACAATATATCAAGAAAACCGCTGAAAAAGAGCAGTCCGAGATCATCCGCCGTTTAGAAGATTACCGGGGAAAACAGCCTTTGCCGCCAGTTGATGAACGCTTAATAATCCTGGTTGATGACGGGGTTGCTACCGGTTATACTTTGCTGTCGGCCCTGCGAAGTTTACAGGAAAAAAAACCGACCAGGCTTATCCTGGCCGTTCCGATCGGACCACCGGATACCTTAAGTATGTTGGACCGTGAAGTTGACGAACTGGTTTATGTTCAGGCCCCCGCCGATTTTGCCGCTGTAGGTCAGTTTTACCAAAATTTCGACCAGGTCAGTGACCGTGAAGTAAAAGTTGTTTTACAAAAAGCCGGTAAAATTTGAGGCATGGGCAACAGGTGGCATTATAAATATTATTAATTAAGACAGAAGTAGGTTATTTACGGACTAAACCGGCCCAAGCTTCATTATAACTGAAGGGACGACGGCCTTCTTTTTAATTTAATGGTGAACAGCTCACCAGGAAGTTAATTGTCGAAAGGAGATGAACTTTATGGACCAGGAACATCTTGACATAAAAAAGATCCTCTCTGTTTTACCCCATCGGTATCCCTTTCTGTTGGTTGATCGGTTGACTGAATTGGTTCCCGGCAAGAAAGCCTCCGGGATAAAGAATGTGACTGTAAATGAACCTTTTTTCCAGGGCCACTTTCCCGGGGAACCGGTCATGCCCGGGGTGCTGATTATTGAATCACTGGCCCAGGTTGGAGCAGTAGCAGTCCTGAGTATGGCAGAAAACGAGAATAAACTGGCTATGTTTGCGAGAATAAACAACTTTCGTTTTAAGCAACTGGTCAGACCGGGAGATCGACTTGAGCTTGTTGTTACCATGAGCGGGATAAAGCGTAATATCGGCAAGGGGGAAGCAGAAGCGCGGGTTGATGGTAATATTGTCGCATACGGTGAAATATGGTTTGCCCTGATGGATCGTGATCAAGAGCAGCAGCATCCAAGTTAAACAAGCGCTAACATTTTATCTAGTGGCAGTAAAAAAACCGACCAGCGATCACATTAGTCCGAAGAAAGAAAGATTCCAAACATAACTACAGCTGCCCGAGGTGATCGCAGAGGATTAGTGCAATTGACTTTTTAAGCGGTTTGGTGTAATATATATCTACAACAAAAAATTTTACTCTTATCCAGAGTGGAGGAGGGACAGCCCCGATGAATCCCGGCAACCGGTTCGTTTGATCACGGTGCTAATTGCTGCGGGGTGGCTAACCTCCCCCCGGGAGATGAGGGGTGCCAGGAAGGCCTCTTGATGTAGAGGCTTTTTTCATTTACGGGTTCTGCAAAGACAAAAGCTTGGTTGGGTGGTGATTGTAAAGGGCTGTTTACCTTTATGCTATTAGCGGGCTTTGCCGATATTTCTTTCGAGCAGCACGTTAATTGTATGCCGGTAAACCAGAGAGCTTCGTTTTTAGCAAAAACTACAGCGGAACCGCCGTTAAAAAGGCTAACTGTTGAGCGACAGATTAATTGCAGGGTTGTATTGCAAAATTATAGGAGGAGAACTAAATGCACCAAAAAAACTATCTATTTTCTTCAGAATCAGTAACCGAGGGGCATCCGGATAAACTTGCCGACCAGATTTCCGATGCAATTCTCGATGCCATTATGGAGCAGGATCCAAATGGGCGGGTAGCCGCAGAAACAATGCTTACTACCGGCTTGGTCCTGGTTTGCGGTGAAATAACCACTGAATGCTATGTTGATATTCCCAAACTGGTCAGGGATAAAGTAAAAGATATCGGCTATACAAGGGCTAAATATGGTTTTGACGGTGACACCTGCGCGGTGCTTACTTCGATCGATGAGCAGTCACCGGATATTGCCCAGGGTGTTAATGAAGCTTATGAAGTCAGGAGTAAAAAACAAAAAGATCAGTATGACCTTGTCGGGGCCGGTGATCAGGGGATTATGTTCGGATATGCCTGCGAAGAAACTCCTGAATTGATGCCGATGCCAATTGCGTTGGCCCATAAGATGGCACAAAGACTGTCCGAGGTGCGCAAAAAAGAAATACTCGACTACTTAAGGCCGGACGGTAAAACCCAGGTCACTGTGGTCTATAAAAATGGAGAACCTGCCTACCTGGAAAATGTCGTGGTCGCCGCGCACCACAGCGATGAAGTTTCCCTGGAGCAAATAGAAAAGGACCTCGTTGAACATGTTGTCCGCAAGATCGTTCCTGAGGATCTGATCGTACCTGAAACCCGTTTTTTAATTAATCCGACCGGTCGTTTTGTAGTTGGCGGTCCGCAGGGTGATGCCGGCCTGACCGGACGAAAAACGATCGTCGATACATATGGTGGTTACGCAGCCCACGGTGGAGGAGCTTTTTCCGGGAAAGATCCGACTAAGGTCGACCGTTCTGCATCTTATGCGGCCCGTTATGTGGCTAAGAATATAGTGGCCGCCGGCCTGGCCTCCCGGTGCCAGTTTCAACTTGCTTATGCAATCGGCGTAGCTCACCCCGTTTCTATGATGATTGAAACTTACGATACGGAAAAAGTACCGGTCAGCGTTATTGAAGAAATGGTCAATAAGCATTTTGACCTGCGGCCGGCTGCGATTATTGACAATCTGAATTTGCGCCGTCCGATTTATCAGCAACTGGCTGCATACGGCCATTTTGGCCGTCCTGAATTAGATTTGCCCTGGGAAAGGCTGGATAAAGTAGAACAGCTTAGGGAAGCCCTTTCAACCAAGAAATCTTAAGGTTGCCCGGGGGATGGAAATAACAGGAGGGCGACCTACTGGAGCGCATAGAAGGAACGCTGGAAAAAATACGCTTTTATGGTGAAGAAAGCTCATACCTGGTCGGTAGCTTACGCTGCCGCGACGGTAAAGTGATAACAGTAGTCGGTAATTTTCCACCGATGCAGGAGGGCGAAAACCTGCTGATCAACGGCCAGTGGCAGGTTCATCAACGCTACGGCAAACAATTTGCGGTTGATCAGTGGGAACGCCTTCTGCCGGCTACCGAAGAAGGCCTGAAACGGTACCTTTCTTCCGGTTTGATCAAGGGGATCGGGCCGGTTACAGCGGAAAGAATTGTCGATTACTTCGGCCTGGCTACCCTGCAGGTAATGGAACAGGAACCGCATCGGCTTCAGGAAGTTGAAGGAATCGGACCCAGAAAAGCAGCCGAAATTTTAAAAAGCTACCGGCAGTATAAAGATGTCCAGAACGTCCTGGTTTTTTTACAGGGTTACGGTGTCGGCGTCAGCCAGGCGATGCGTCTGTACCGTCGCTATGGATCAGATACCATTAAGCAGGTCCGGGAAAATCCTTATCGCATGGCCGAAGATATTTTTGGCATCGGATTTAAGACCGCTGATAAAATTGCCCGCAAGCTCGGTTTGCCTGAAGATGCGCCGGAGAGAATTCAGGCTTCTATAACCTATACCTTAAGCAGGGCTGCTGAGCAGGGGCATGTTTTTTTACCGCGGGAAATACTATTTGAACGAATTAAGGAACTGCTTGCTGTTGATGAAGTTAATTTACAGGAAGAATACCTGGAACAACAGCTTCGGGAAATGGTAAGACAAAGAAAACTTATTTGCGATCAGGATGAGGGTGTTACAGCTGTTTACCATGCGCCCTTTTACCAGGCTGAGCAGGGTTCCGCCTGCCTGCTTCAACAACTGAGCAGACTGGCCCGGCAGTATACTCCATTAGAAATTAAACAGGCCCTTGGCGCGGTTAAACATGACAACCCCCATCTAACCGATGAGCAGCTGCAGGTTCTGGACGAAGCGCTGCATAACGGGGTACTCATTGTTACCGGCGGTCCCGGTACCGGGAAGACCACCACGATCAAAGCGCTTCTTTCTACCTTCAAGTTAGTGAGGCAAAAAGTACTCCTGGCTGCTCCAACAGGCCGGGCGGCAAAACGGGTTACTGAAGCAACCGGTCAGGAAGCTTTTACTATCCATCGCTTGCTTGACTACAGCTATACTGAAGGAGAAGGATTTAACTTTCAGCGTAACGAGGATAAGCCGGTCGATGCGCAGGTGGTCATTATTGATGAAGCCTCGATGGTCGACCTGATGCTTATGTATAATTTGCTGAAAGCTCTGCCTTCCGGCTGTCGTTTAATCATGGTTGGTGATGTTGACCAGCTACCGGCTGTTGGAGCCGGGAATGTGCTGCGTGATTTAATTAGCTCCGGTCAGGTAGAATGCTTTCGCCTCGGCTATATATTTCGCCAGGCCCGGGAAAGCATGATTGTCGTCAATGCCCACCGGGTGAACCAGGGCGAGATGCCTTATTTAAATGTAAAAAACAAGGATTTCTTTTTTATGCATGAAGAAGATCCCGAGCAAGCCGCCCAACTGGTAGTTCAGCTCTGCCGGGAACGTTTGCCCAACTACGGGCCTTATGATCCCCTGCTTGATTTACAGGTCCTTACCCCCATGCGCAAAACTGCAGCCGGCGTGGATCGCCTGAACCTGCTTTTGCAGCAGGCCTTAAATCCCTCGGCCCGGGATAAAGTCGAAGCTTTCAGCAAGGGATTAGCCTATCGTCTTGGCGATAAGGTGATGCAGATCCGCAATAATTATCAAAAAGAAGTATTTAACGGCGACATCGGCATAATCACCGCTATCGACAAAGAAGAAGCAGAACTGGTGGTTACCTTTCGGGATGTAATCCAGCCCCGCCCGGTAGTTTATGATTTTACAGAACTGGATGAACTGGTTCTCTCTTATGCGGTTTCAGTCCATAAAAGTCAGGGCAGTGAATACCCGGTAATTATCATGCCGGTACTGACCCAGCATTACATATTACTCCAGCGCAACCTGCTCTATACCGGAATTACCCGCGCCCGCAAACTGGCCGTACTGGTGGGCAGTAAAAAGGCCCTGGCCATAGCCGTGCACAATAACCGGGCTGAAGAGCGTTACACCTTTTTAGACGGTCGCCTAAAAATGGGAGCAGCTGATTAATGACACAGATAAATAAACCGTTAAAAGATCAAGCGGTCCTTTATCCGGGCGATAAAACAGATTTTGCGGATCATTACCCCGGGTTATTTAACGGTAAGCATCGCTGGTTTGACACCCTGGCAAATTTTTTATTTCCTGCCCGCTGCCTGCTTTGTCATGATATTCTGCCTTTGGCGACAGGAAGTTCTCTTTGCAGTTCCTGCCAGGAGCATTACAGGGCCGGTGGCCAAATTTGTCCGCAGTGCGAAGGATTTTTCCGGGGAACGGCCCCGTGCTCCTGTTTGCCTGAAGGCTCACCACTGCAGGCCCTTTTTACAATTTCTCTATACGATCAAAATTGGCGGCGCCTGATTCACGACCTGAAATACAGGAACCGCCGTGCCGCCGCCCGCCCCCTCGGCATCTGGCTCGCCCGTGAAATTATAAATCAGGGCTACTGTACCCCGGACCTGGTTGTGCCCGTTCCCCTGCACCGGCTTCGTAAAAAAGAACGTGGTTATAACCAGAGCGCCCTGCTCGCCCACTCTAGCGCACTGGCTTTGAACATTCCCTGCGATAATCTTTTGGTAAAAGATAAACCCACCCGGTCCCAGACCGCTGTTTCGCGCTGCGAAAGGCACGCAAATATCCGCGGTGTTTTTAAGTGTGCAGCACCACCCCCGCCCGGGACCAGGGTACTGCTGATCGATGATGTTTACTCCACCGGAAACACGATGAAGGAAGCAGCGACAGTTCTGAGTAGCAGGGGGGCCCGGGTTTTTGGCGCGGTTATCGCTTATAATCCTCATATCAAGTCATTGCAGCGTTCAGGATTCTATGCCGGCCTGGATCAGTGGTAAATTCAGCTGTGATAATAGATTGAAATTAGCAGGTTTTCCAGTGAAAGCAGTCCAGCGAAAATGCAATAACACTTGCTTCGCTTGTTCGTTTTCCATTACTAAAATGGTCTATCATGAAATTTTGAACATCCTCACCGGCCAAATTATTATTAGTATCCAAACACGGTATTTTTCCGGCAGGAATTTTTACTAAACTGGTGAATATGAATTGTAGTAACATAATTAAATGTGCTGGAAAAACTAATAACAGGAGGTCGTTGAAAATGAAAATAAATGTGCGCGGTAAAAATATTGATGCTTCACCTTCACTGGTAGATTATACCCACAAAAAAATGGGCAAACTGGACAAGCATTTTGATGAAAACACCGATGTTCAGGTAGTGATGAGTACTATTCGTGATGATCATATCGTGGAAGCCACCGTTAACTATAACGGTTTGATTTTACGTGGTGAAGAGACAACCGCTGATATGTACGCCTCGATTGACCAGGTTGTCGATAAGCTGGAAAGGCAGGTTAAAAAATATAAAACCCGCATGAACAAACAGCTGCGGCAAAAAGGTACGCGTCTCAAAAGTGAAACGCTAGCAGCGTTTGAAGCTGAGGAGAGAAAAGAAGGAGAAGAGGAAGAGCCAAGAGTAGTCAGAACAAAGCGTTTTCCGCTCAAGCCGATGAGTGTGGAAGAAGCGATCCTGCAGATGGACTTGCTCGGCCACAACTTTTTTGTTTTTGCCAATGCTGAAACTGACGCAACGAATGTTATTTATCGGCGTAAGGACGGTAATTATGGGTTAATCGAACCTGAATAGAGCGGCCATTTTAAAATGGCCGTAATTGTAACCGGAAGAGGTTTTCTTATGAGCAAAGCTGTCAGTGCCGTAATTTTTGAGGGTTCTCAACCAAAAAGCCCGGTAGAAGAAATGATGGTCAAGGTTCGGCAGGCGGCCTTGCTCGATAATTTGGAAAAAATGAACCAGGTGTCTTACTTTGACAATATCTACCTGCATACAAACCGGTCGGAACTGGTTGAGCCTGCAAAACGCCTGGGTGCGGAAGTCTGCCTGAATTATATAGCGAGACAACACTTTCATTACGGCCGGGAACTGCAGGCTGCAATCAAAAAACACAATTTGAGCAGGGTTTTTTGCTTTAACGGCGCCGGCTGTCCATTAATTACGGTTGAAGAGTTGAACATGATTTGTTATAAATTGTTATGCCATGAGCGGTTTGTTTATACTAATAACACCCAGTCAGTGGATATGATTGCCTTTACGGTGCCTGATAATATTGCCGGTGCAGATCTTCCGGCGACAGATAACAGCCTGGCAATGACCCTGCGCGATCAGATGGGCCTTAGAATGGAATTGATGCCTCACACACTCGGCCTTTTGTTTGATGTTGACACTCCAGCGGATGTGCTGGTTCTCGGGGCGGGGCCATTTGCCGGGCCGCATACCAGGGCAGTCCTGGATAGTTTGCAATTTGATTACAGCAACCTGGAGCAGGCCAAGGCAGTGCTTAAAGAGGAGTACGAGGACGTGGTTTTGATCGGCCGGGTTGGTGCTCCAATCATCGAACGCCTCAACGCTGTTTTAAAGTTGCGCCTGCGCGTGTTTTCCGAAGAGCGGGGCATGAAATCACTGGGCCGGATCGAAACAAAAGAGGTTGTCTCCCTGCTCGGGCTGCTGATTGACCATGCCGGCCTGGAACAATTTTTCAACTACCTGGCCCGGGTTGCCCGCTGTGCTTTCATAGATAGCCGGGTTTTGATGTATCACTATCAGTATGATTTTCCTGATCAGTCGCGTTTTTTATCAGATCTCGGCCTGTGGACGGAAATAGAAGAGACCTGGTTGAAAGAATTTACCAGGTTGGCTGTGAATTGCCCGATTCCGGTTGTCTTGGGTGGACATTCTCTGGTTTCGGGCAGTATGTGGGCGCTTTGTAATGAACTCGACCCCGCTGCCATCTAGCTGCCGTAACTTGTTTGGCCGTTAAATCTTGTGGTAAAATTGACTTGCAAATCAGGATTCAGGATTCGACCTGGCGTTCGAATCTCTATGTATAATCAAGACTTATGTAGCTTGAAAGGAGTTTTTTAATGGCTGCATTATTTCAAAAAATATTTGGCGATCCCAATGAAAAAGAAATTCGCCAACTGCAAAAATATGTGGACCAGGTAAATGATTTGGAGCAGTGGGCTTCTTCTTTTACTGAAGAACAGTTCCCGAAACAGACTGAACTTTTCAGGGAGCGCCTCCAGCGGGGGGAAGATCCAGACGATCTTCTTCCTGAAGCTTTTGCCCTGGCCCGTGAAGCGGCCCGGCGCAAAACAGGAATGCGTCCTTTTGATGTACAGATCCTCGGCGCTGTTGTTCTTCACCAGGGCCGGATTGCCGAAATGAAAACTGGTGAAGGTAAAACCCTGGTTGCCATTTTACCGGCTTATCTGAATGCATTAACCGCTAAGGGAGTGCATATTGTTACCGTTAACGATTACCTGGCCTGGCGTGACCGGAACTGGATGGGACCTGTTTATGAACTGCTCGGTCTTTCGGTCGGCCTGGTCGTTCCGGGTCTTGAACCAGCGCAGCGCCGTGACGAGTACCAGGCAGATGTTGTTTATGCCACCAACAATGAGCTGGGCTTTGATTACCTGCGTGATAATATGGTTTTATATAAAGATCAAATGGTCCAAGGCGAGCATCATTATGCCATTATTGACGAAGTGGACAGTATCCTGATTGACGAATCGCGCACCCCGCTGATTATCAGCGGTCGGGTCGAAACAGATGAAGATTACGGCCGCTGGAAAGATGAAGTGGAGCATCTGATTCGCAAACAAGCCCACATGGTTAACGATCTTCTTAACAGTGCCCGTGAAGATCTGGAGGCTGGAAATGAGCATGATGCAGGCGAAAAACTGTTACTGGCCCGCCGCGGGTTACCTAAAAATAAGAAACTGATGAAAATCCTCAAAGAACCGGGCGTGGAAAAACTGGTTGAGCGCACCAAGCATCGTTTAATGACTGAAAAGCGGCTCAATCATCTTGACGAAGAGATTTACTACGTTATCGATGAAGCTACCCGCCTGGCCGATATTAAGGATAAGGGCTACCGGGAACTTGAAAGGATTAATCCGGAGCTGACCAGGATACTGCGACTGGGCAAGGCTAAGCCTGATCAAGATGAAGATGAATATCTTGATGAAAATGATCACCTTGATGACGAGGATCAATTTAAAGAAAAAGCCGAGGATTTAGATAATGCGGAAGCTGCCGGTCAGCATCGGCATTATTTTGATCAGCTGATTAAAGCTTATTCCTTGTTTGAACGGGATGTCGATTACGTGGTCCAGGACGGCAAGGTAACTATAATTGATGAGTTTACCGGCCGCCTGATGCCAGGGCGCCGTTATTCTGACGGTCTGCACCAGGCTATCGAAGCCAAGGAAGGAGTAGAAGTGCAGGCAGCTTCCCGAACCGTGGCCTCGATCACTTTCCAAAACTATTTTCGCATGTATGCCAAGATTGCCGGTATGACCGGCACTGCATTAACTGAGGAAGACGAGTTCCGCAGTATCTACGGCATGGACGTGGTGGCTGTTCCGACGAACAAGCCTTTAATCCGCGAGGAATGGCCGGACTTGATCTACAAAACAGAACAGGCTAAGTTCAATGCGGTGGTAGAGGCGATCAAGGAATGCCTGCAGCGCGGTCAACCGGTTTTAGTTGGGACTATATCAGTTGAAAAATCGGAAATGCTGAGCAAAATGCTCAAGAACCAGGGTGTGCCCCACGAAGTGCTGAATGCCGTCAATCACACCCGCGAAGCATATATTATTGCCCAGGCCGGGCGTAAAGGGGCCGTAACCATATCGACCAATATGGCCGGTAGAGGTACGGACATTATTCTCGGGGGAAACCCTGAATACCTGGTCAAAGAGCAGCTGGAAAACGACTTTGGCGCCGATTATACCGAGCTTGATGCGGAAATGAAAGAACGATGGGCAAAGCTCCGCTCAGAATTGATCAAAGATGCAATTGAGGAAACAAAGAAACAACGTGAAGAAGTAGTGGCTGCCGGTGGCTTGCACGTTCTTGGCACCGAGCGCCATGAGAGCCGCCGAATTGACAATCAACTGCGCGGTCGTTCCGGTCGTCAGGGTGACCCCGGCTCTTCACAGTTTTTTGTTTCCCTGGAAGACGACCTGATGCGGCTTTTCGGCGGGGGAAACATAGCCAACCTGATGGAGCGCTTTGGTGTCGAAGAAGATGTGCCCATCGATCACTCGCTGATCAGCAGGGGTATTGAGAATGCCCAAAAGAAAGTTGAGACCCGCAACTTCGAAATCCGACGCAACTTGCTTGATTATGATGATGTTATGAACGAGCAGCGTAAAGTAATTTACAGTCAGCGCCGCCGGGTTCTCGAAGGCGAAGATATGAAGCAGCCGATAATGGAAATGGTCGATGAGATCATTGACCGCCTGGTCCAGGAGTATACGGCCGAAAAAGGCTTTCTGGACGACGAAGAGGCCCGGGCTCTACTTGAAAGGGCAGAAAACCTGTTTGTCCGCAGGGGCAATATTTCTCTGGACAGCCTTATAGATCAGGAAGCATTTGATGCTAAAAAACTTTTAAGCGATGAAGCACATTTCTTTTACGAAGCCCGTGAAGCGGAAATGACCCCGGAAGTAATGCGTGAAGTGGAGAGGGTTGTCATGCTGCGCACCGTGGATCGGCACTGGATGAACTTTTTAAATGAAATGCAAGAACTGCGCCGGGATATTCATACCCAGGCCTATGGTCAGAGAAATCCCCTGGTGGAATACAGGTTGCAGAGCGCAAGAATGTTTGAAGATCTGATCCAGCAGTTACAGAGTGATGTAGTGCGTGCAGTGTACCATGTACAGGTAAGTGCCGCGCCGCGGAGGGAAGTCGTAGCCAGTGGAACGACCAGCCAGCGGCAGCGGATTGCCGCTGTTGGGGGTGGCAGCGCATCGTCCGGGGCGGCCCAGAATAAAACCGACCCAACCGGACAGGGTAAGCCGCAACCGGTTACCGTCGACAAAGTAGGCCGCAACGCCCCCTGTCCCTGTGGCAGCGGTAAAAAATATAAAAAATGCTGTGGAGCAAATTGAAAGCGGGATAAAGTATGCCGGGACCTGGTTATTTGATCCTGATTTCACAATCAATATTAAATGAAAGCTGGTGGTTATATGTTGAAAGAATTACGTGAAGAACTGGCTGTTCAAAAGAAAAGGTTCGAGGAAATGAGGGTTTCTCTTTGAATATGATTCAAAGCTCAAAATCCTGCAAGAGGTAGAAGCCAGGGCTAACGAACCGGGATTTTGGGAAGACAGCACCCGGGCCCGGAATTACTTAAAAAAACAAGGTAAATTAAGGGAACAGCTCCGTCCGCTGCAGGAACTGGAGAATATGATCGAAGAAACCGAGGTTTATCTGGAGTTGGCCGGCGAGGATGCTCTTGATGAGCATGAAGCAGTCAATGAAGCAAATCCGATCCTGGAAGAGATCAAACAGCGGCTTGACAAGATGGAACTGGAAACCCTGCTCGGGGGCGACTACGATTTTTGTGATTCGATAATTTCGCTTCATCCCGGAGCAGGGGGGTTGGAATCACAGGACTGGGCCGAGATGCTGTTGCGTATGTACAACCGGTGGTGTGAGCAAAATGGCTACCAGGTCGAACTTGTAGATCTACTGGCCGATGATGAGGCCGGGATCAAAAGCGCCACGATAATTATTCGCGGGCATGCCGCATATGGTTATCTCCAGGCTGAAAAAGGTGTGCACCGGTTAATACGCATTTCTCCTTATGATACCTCCAAGCGGCGCCACACCTCCTTTGCCTCTGTAGATGTTATACCCGAGGTTGAAGAAGAAGAGTTTATTGTCAACTCCGATGATATAAAGGTTGACACATTCCGGGCCAGTGGAGCCGGAGGCCAGCATGTTAATAAAACAGATTCGGCGGTGCGGATTACCCATATCCCGACCGGGATCGTGGTCACTTGTCAGAATGATCGTTCCCAGCACAGTAATCGAACGCAGGCCCTGCGGGTGTTGCAGGCAAAGCTGGCTGAATTAACACGCCGGGAACAGGCTGAAGAGATTAGCGCCGAGCGTGGCCAACAAAGAGAAATTGCCTGGGGCAGTCAAATTCGCACCTATATTTTTCATCCTTTTACCCTGGTCAAAGACCACCGGACCGGAATGGAAGTCGGCCAGGTGGAAGCAGTGATGAATGGGATGCTCGATCCCTTTATTGATGCTTTTCTGCGCTGGAAAGTTCGCGGAAAAAATCCTCTTAAAAAATAGGAGTTAAGATGAAAATAGGGAAACCGCGGATAAAAATAAAGGATGTAAAAACGTATCTTATCGACCTGCTTGGAATAATAGTCGGAACAACAATTATGGCTGTGGGCCTGAATATGTTTATGGTACCGAATATGATTGTTCCCGGCGGTGTAAGCGGCCTCAGCGTTTTTTTATACCACCTGATCGGAGCTCCGATAGGCCTAAGCATAATACTTTTGAATATTCCCCTCTTTGTGACCGGTTACATAATTTTAGGTTCTCGAATAGTGGTCCAGAGTTTGGTGGGCACTATTCTGTTTTCTTTTGCTGTGGAGATAACCGCTCACTTTTTGCCGGAGGCTACCGACGATCTACTGCTGGCCGCCGTTTACGGCGGCGTAATTATGGGGGTTGGTGTTGGCCTGGTTTTCCGCTATCGCAGTTCGACCGGGGGAACTGGTTTGCTTTCATTAATCCTGGCTAAAACTACCGGGATGAGTCCGGGACAGGCTTTGTTTTGGGGTGATTTGTTTGTTTTGGCCCTGGCTATTTTTGTATTTGGCAGTGAACCGGCCATGTATTCAGCTCTCGCCCTATTTGTCAGCATCAAGGTAATTGACGCCATTCTTGAAGGGCTTGGTTTGGCGAAACAGGCAATTATTATTACCCGCTGCGGTGCAGAAATTAACAAAAGGCTGATAAATGAAGTTGGACGCGGAGTGACCAGGATAGAAGCTGAGGGTGGCTATACCGGTGAGGGCCGCGAGGTGTTGCTTTGCGTGGTTACCCGTCAACAAACGGCCAGGCTGAAATGGATAATCCACGAGGTTGATCCCAAAGCCTTTGTGATTATCGGCAACGCCACGGAAGTCCACGGTGAAGGATTCAAACAAATGCAGCAGCAATAATAAATTGGAGCCAAATGTAACCCTGTTTATAGATATTAATGTTAACGGGGCTTAATAATTTGCAAAATAAGTAAATATATTGTAATATTGTGTGCAGGATTAAATAAATAATTGTCGAAGCAGTAGACAAGTACAGGCCATATTATGTTAAGTATTGGACAGGAAGGTTTAACCGATGGTCGAAGCACAAAATATGTATATGCGATATCATAAAGGTGAACAATACGCCCTGGAAAATGTAAATTTTACTATCGATCGCAGCGAGTTTGTTTTTTTTGTCGGGTCGAGCGGCGCCGGAAAATCAACCTTGCTCAAACTGATTATTCGGGAAATACTGCCTTCCAGTGGTAAGCTGAAGGTATTTAATCGTGATGTTACCCGTTTGCCGCGGCATCGCTTACCTTACCTCAGGCGCAATATTGGGATGGTTTTTCAAGATTTTAGGTTGATGGAAGAAAGAACAGTTTATGATAATGTCGCTTTTGCAATGATTGTAATCGGTTCCTCCCGTAAGGAGATCCGGCGCAGGGTACCGCATGTTTTAAAACTGGTTGGACTGCAGGATAAGGCAAAAGTAAAAATAACAGATCTTTCCGGAGGGGAGCAGCAGCGTGTTGGATTGGCCCGGGCTATTGCCAA
Organism: Syntrophomonadaceae bacterium; assembly: GCA_007130825.1. Classification (GTDB taxonomy): domain Bacteria; phylum Bacillota; class Dethiobacteria; order DTU022; family DTU022; genus B1SED10-74M. The sequence continues at coordinate 18,385 of SLRT01000033.1, forward strand.
CCGACCGGCAATGATAATTGCTGATGAACCGACCGGCAACCTTGATCCGGGAACTGCGCTTGATATTATGAATCTACTGCATAATATAAATTTACGCGGGACCACCGTTTTGGTAGCCACCCACAACCGCGATATTGTCGATCGTTTTAAGAAGAGGGTGTTATACTTTGAGAACGGTCAATTAGTCGGCGATGAGCTAAAGGGGATTTATTCCAATGTTCATTAGCAGCTTCATCTATATTTTTGGTGAAACAATTAAAGGGCTTTATCGCAACCGGTGGATGTGTATTACCTCTACCGGGGTAGTAGTGGTCACTATCTTGATGCTCGGTGTATTTATGGTCGTTAACCTGAACCTCAGCCATATTACCGAGTCGGTTAAAGAGCAGGTCGAGATAGTCGTATGGATCGATGAAGATGCAGATCACTCGACTTTAAGTGCATTGGATGAAAAACTGTCCCGTCATGCTGAAGTAGACGAAATTAGCTATGTGTCCAGTGAAGAACATATGGGCCGCCTGCAGGAACAATTAGAAAGAGCAGGTCGAGGTAGTGGAATACTTGAGGGTTATGATACATCTTTGGACAACCCATTACTTGCTTCATATGAAATTAAAACTGTAGTTCCCGAATTGGTCGTGACACTGGCCGATGAATTTGAAACTTACCCCGGAGTAGATGAAGTGTCTTATGGCCGGGGTTATGTTGAAAATCTTTTTGCGGTGACCGGTGTAGTGCAGATAATCGGATTGGCCCTGATGGCCGGTCTTTCGGTAACAGCGGTATTTCTGATTTCACACACCATCAAGCTAACTGTAATGATGCGCAAAAGGGAAATTACGATCATGAAATATGTAGGAGCCACCAATTGGTTTATTCGCTGGCCTTTTCTTTTAGAAGGCCTTTTGATGGGCTTTCTCGGGGCAGTGATACCTATGGCTTTACTGTATTATATTTACCAGCTGTCGATAGAGTGGATTGCTGCCAATGATCTTATGTTTATCAGTCCACTGCCCCTGGAGATGATCATGATTGAATTGTCCAAGTATCTTGTCCCACTGGGCACCGGGCTTGGTATGCTGGGCAGCACTTTTTCGATGGGAAGGTTTTTACGCGTATAGAGAGATAAAATGTTATTACGCTCAGGGAGGAAAAGTATAATGATTGCCGGGAAACAGTATTGGATAGTTGCTTTCCTTTTGTCGCTAATTATTGCCGCTGTTTTCATTCTGCCGGTCTATGCTTTCACAACAGATGAAATTGATGCCAAACAGGAAGAGCTGGAGGAAGTGGAAAAGCGGCGCAGTGATCAGAAGAGCGCCCTTGAACAGCGACTGAACCATGAAGCCGCTCTTAAACAAGAGTTGAAAGAACTCGAAAATCGTATACAAGAGCTGCGAATGGAGCAGGAAAGGTTGGAGCAGGAAATTGCCGCTGTAAAAGAAGAAATCACTCACGCCGAGAGTGAACTGGCGGAAGCTGAAGAAAGACTCAGTCATCAGGAAGATCTGCTAAACCTCCGTTTAAGGGCAATCCAGCAGCATGGTGTGGTTTCCTACATCGAGGTTCTCTTTGATTCAAGCAGTTTCTCCGATTTTTTAACTCGTTTACATAATTTGAGCATTATCGCTTCAAATGATTTGCGGCTCCTTGAAGAAATTGAGGCTGAAAGAGATTTAGTTCAAGCCTGGAAGGACGAATTGGATCAAAAAAAAGATGACCTGGAAAGCATGCACCGCCAGGTCGCTGCTAATGAAGAAGAAATAAAAGGCGCTTTAGAGGAACGCGAGCTTATCCTTGGTGAATTACAGAAAGAGATAAACCAAAACCTGAAAGTAATTGAAGACCTGGAGGAAGAAGCCGAAAGGCTTGATTCGGAAATTCGCCGCCTAATTGCTGAAGCCGAGAGCCAGTTTAGCGGCGTTGAAGGTGAACTGCACTGGCCAATTGAACCTCCGACAACGATTACTTCAGGTTATGGCTGGCGCAGGGATCCGTTTAGTGGCAATCAGGCCTGGCATGGCGGTATTGATATTGCACCCCGCGGGGGGGCGGCCAATTATATTTTAGCAGCTGCCCTCGGCGAAGTTATTTATTCTGGTTGGAATGGTGGATATGGAAACTGTATAATGATCGATCACGGTGGCGGGACAGTTACCCTTTATGCCCACATGAGCAGCCTTTTAGTCGGAAAAGGTGATATAGTGGACCGGGGTGAACGTATTGCGCAGGCCGGCACGACCGGTTACAGCACCGGAGTCCATTTGCATTTTGAAGTGAGAGAGTACGAAAAGTCTCCGGTCCGCAATTACCCCAGCGGCTCGCCCGATCACCGCTATGATCCGATGGGATATTTTTAAATATCTGCTTTGTAGTAAAAGCTAACAATCCAGCTATCACCGCTTTGAGATAATCCGGGATGGCTGGATATTTTTTAGATCAGGTTTGTTAAGCTTACAGGCCCCGCGCAGTAAATACATGAGCTTTTTTTTATGTTATTATGGTTACCGGGTGTTTGAATGATGCAGCTTCAATAATAAGGTTTTCGGGGTGATGGGGGTTAAAAGTGATGGAAAGAACAGAAATTAAAATGCTGTATAAATGGTTGGTTATCTTTATAATTATGCTCATTGGGACGAATGCAGCTAATTATTATTTTTTTCCCGGAGGAGCTGATCCGGACCCCGTTGCTGACGAAGACTCCAAAACTATAATCAGATATGAGCCAAAAGAGCGTATGTTTGAATCCGAAACAGCAATATTTTGGGAAGCGTTGGAGTCGATCAACGATCATTACTTTTATCCCGTCGATATTGATGAACTTATCGAAGGGGCGGTTCGGGGGATGATCGATACTCTAGATGACCCCCAGGTCCGATTTTATGATCCCGGTGAACTGGAGGAATTTCTTCTCGATACCAGGGGTTCATACGGAGGGGTCGGTATCCGTGTTATCGAAACAGACGAGGAGATCATTGTTTTTGAAGTATTTCCTGATACGCCGGCAGAAAGAAGTGGTCTAAATCCGGGAGATCTCATCTTGGAAGCTGATGGTTATACGCTGAGCGGAAAGGGTTTGGAGCGGGCCGTCGAGCTTTTACGGGGACCGAGCGATACTTCGGTTAATGTAAAGATCCAGCGGCCGGGGGCGGAAGATCCGATTGAGCTAACAATTACCAGGGAAGAAATCCAGGTGACCACGGTGTTCAGCGAAATGCTCGATGAAGGCCTGGGTTATATCAACATCACCAGTTTTGAGAGTAATACGGCCGGTGAGTTTATTGATAGCTTTCATGATCTGGAGCAAAAAGGCCTGAATAAAGGCTTAATACTGGACTTGCGCAATAATCGGGGTGGCCAGTTTGATCAGGCTGTGGCAGTGGCCAAACAGCTTGTTCCGGAGGGAGAGATTGCCAGACTGCTTGAAAGGGATCATAGTGTCAGGGAAGTATTTCATTCCAGCGCCGCGGAGAAACCTTATCTGATCGTGGTCCTGATCAATGCAGAGTCGGCCAGCGCTTCAGAGCTACTGGCCGGTGCCCTGCAGGACAGGGAAGCGGCCTACCTTGTTGGAAAAACTACTTATGGAAAAGCTTCAGTTCAGCGGCGCGTAGATCTCTCCGGCGGCAATGCCCTGATGCTAACCGTTTACAAATATTTAACTCCATCGGGGAGTAATATAGACAAACACGGGATTACCCCTGACTTCAAAGTTGATATGCCTGAAATACTGAGCTATTACCGCTATTTCCACCCCGGCCGTCTGGACGTGGGAGACTTTGGGGCTGATGTAGAAATGTTACAGGACATACTTAAACAGCTCGGATACAAAGAAGAAAGCACCGGTTATTTCGACGAACAAACTTCGCAGGCTATTTCTGATTTTCAGCTGGATGCGGGAATTGAGCCCAGCGGGGTGTTTGATGATGTGACCTGGGTTGAGTTACGCCAGGCGCTTGACATAGTTTCGCGGGAGCAGGACGAACAGCTCAACTATGCCCGTGAATTAATCGGCAAAACCGACCTGGGGAACAAAGTTGGAGGAAATGAATAACCGATGCAGCCATTACTTGAAATAAGCCAGATATTTATCACTACGTTCCTGTTTGCTTTTATCATGCCCATTTTCTGGATAGTGCTGTTTTTGGTTTACCTGCAATACAGACGCCAGGCTGCCACTGAAAAGCAACTTTTTGGACGAAGTATAAACGGGGTTGGCAAACAAATGTTTATGTCGATTGGGCTGGGACTTGTGGGCGGCTTTGCGGCCAGCGCCGTGCTGGTCTTCATGGGTCTGTCCCTGGAGCAGATAGGTCTTTATTTTATCTGGCCGGTTGCCCTGCTTTTGCTTTTGGTTAATCCCCGCTATTTGTGCTTTTCTTATGCCGGTGGTATTGTTGCTGCAATGGTTTTGCTTGCCCGCTATATTATAGTTCCCCTGTTTCCAGTTTTATCGGAAAATGTTGTTTTTGAATCACTGCTTAGAATTCATATTCCGGCTTTATTGGTGTTGATCGGGCTGCTTCATTTGATTGAGGCCATGTTAATTTATTGCGGCGGACACTGGGGGAGCAGTCCGGTATACCTGAAGAAAGATGATGGCGAAGTGGTTGGTGCATTTTCGTTGCAGCGTTTTTGGCCACTGCCTCTGGTGGCTTTGCTGGCTACTGTAGTTGCGCAGCCTGAAATTGTGGGAGTCAGCATGCCGGAATGGTGGCCGATTCTCCAAACAACCCTGCAGCCCGGGGAGGGTGAAAGCCTGCAGTATATGATCGTACCGGTAGCGGCCGGTCTTGGTTATGGTGATATGGTTATTTCTTCGACTCCCCGTGAAAGGACCACTTTTTCAGCCAAACACCTGGCTTTTTACAGCCTGGCGCTTCTTATCCTGGCTGTCGGGTCGGAGTTTTTTTCGCCACTCGTCCTGCTTGGTGTGATTTTTGCTCCCCTGGGCCACGAAATGTTGATTTTGTATGGAAAAAAGAAAGAGGAAAGCCGACCACCACGCTATCGTCAGGGAGAAGCTGGAGTGACCTTAATGATGGTATTACCGGGAACTTCTGCTTGTGAATCCGGCTTACTTCAAGACGATGTGATTCTTCGAGTTAACGGTGATCCGGTAACTGACAACCGGGATCTTCTTGAAAAGATTGAGGCCAGTTATTTTATGGTTTTTTTGGAAGGGGCCCGCGGCGGTAAACCGTTTTCTGTGGTATTGAAAAAAAAGACCAGGGAAGAATTAAATGGTAAAGATTCTTTTCCTGACAGGTTAAAATCATCCCGTTTAAGTTATTCGCTGTTACACCGCAGTACAGAGTTAGGGCTGATTCCAGTTCCTGCTTCGGATTCGGGCGTTTATCTCGAACTTCGCAAACCGGATCCTTTAGCTGGATTTAAACGCTTACGGCAAAAAATTAAGAGGGTAAGCATATGATAAAAAGAGGGAGTATTTCGCAAATAAATTAAATAACTTTTTTGCGCTCCGTAATTAAGCGGAAACGTAAAGTTAGGCATATGTAAGCAAACTCAGATCGTTCCTGAGCAAGATTATCAGCCATCTACAAACATATTGTCCCGGGAGGTCCAGTTATTGTTAGCCGCAGCCGCAGCTGCTTTTATCACTGTATTTATTGCCGAATTTGGTGATAAAACCCAGCTGGTATCTTTAACCATGGCTTGCCGGTATCCACCCCGGCAGGTCCTGGCCGGAGCGATAATCGCCCTGGCAGCTGTTATCGGCCTTGCCGTAGGAGTCGGAGATGTTCTTTCCGCAGTTATCCCCCGGTTTGTGGTCGTTTTAATTTCAGGACTGTTTTTTATTGTCATCGGTTTGTTTAGTTACTTTAGCCGGGACATAAAAGTTAAAGAGTACTCGGCCGGTGCCGGATTATTGCAGACTATAGGCCTGGTCTTCGTAGCCTAATTTGGTGATAAAGACTCAACTGGCAGTGATGTTCCTGGTTGCCAGTTTTGGTTATCCTGTCTCAGTCTTTGCCGGTGCTATGGCGGCCATGTTTTTTAACTATCTGCTCGCGGTTTACCTGGGCAGCCGGATTATTTCCCGCTTTAATCCCCGCCTGCTTAAGGTTGGCACTGCCTGGTTGTTTATTGCAATCGGTACGATTATTATTATAATGGAAGCAGGATCAGGCCTCTAACTATGTTATAATTGATCTTAAGCGTCGACAAACAAGCCGCTGAACGGGAGGTGCCGATATGTCCGGCAGCAGTGGCTTTAAAATCCGAGCTGACTTTAAACCTACAGGAGATCAACCGGTGGCCATCGAAACCCTGGTGCACGGTTTAGACCAGGGTTCTCGTTACCAGACCCTGCTCGGTGTAACAGGCTCAGGAAAAACCTTTACCATTGCCAATGTGATCGAGCGAGTTCAGCGTCCAACCCTGGTAATGGCACCAAATAAAATATTGGCTGCGCAGCTTTGCAGCGAATTCAAAGAGCTTTTTCCGGAAAATGCGGTTGAATACTTTATCAGCTATTATGATTATTATCAGCCGGAAGCTTATATCCCCCAGAGCGATACATTTATTGAGAAAGATTCATCGATTAACGATGAGATCGACAAGCTGCGCCACTCGGCTACCAGCGCTCTCCTGGAGCGTTCTGATGTGATAATCGTAGCTTCCGTATCCTGTATTTATGGACTTGGTTCACCGCATGAATACATGGAGCAGGTGCTTTCTTTGCGGCCGGGAGCAGGGTTGACCCGGGATGAAATAATCAACCGCCTGGTTGATATCCATTATCAACGCAATGAAATAGATTTTCACCGTGGCACTTTCCGGGTTCGGGGTGATGTTATCGAGATTATACCTGCTTCATATTCTGAAGCGGCGCTTAGGGTAGAACTCTTTGGCGATGAAATTGAGCGGCTGCGAGAAATTGACCTGGTCAGCGGTAAGGTTATCGGTGAACGTTCTCATGTGGCAATATTCCCGGCCACTCATTATGTTACCGCGCCCGACCAGCTACAGCGGGCGGTTGCCGATATCGAGGCAGAATTGCGGGAGCGGCTTGCCTGTTTCAGGAGCGAGAACAAGCTGCTTGAAGCCCAGCGGCTGGAACAGCGGACCCTTTTTGACTTGGAGATGCTGCAGGAGATCGGTTTTTGCAGCGGCATTGAAAATTATTCACGGCACCTGGACGGGCGCCCCAAAGGCAGCCGTCCGGCCACCCTGATGGACTATTTCCCACCGGAAATGCTGGTCGTAATTGATGAATCGCATATAACCATTCCCCAGATCAACGGGATGTACCGCGGAGACTTTTCGCGCAAGAGCACCCTTGTCGAACACGGTTTCAGGCTGCCTTCTGCGCTTGACAACCGGCCCCTGAATTTTGGGGAATTTGAATCCCTGGTCAACCAGGCTGTACTGGTTTCGGCCACACCGGGACCGTGGGAGCTCGAGCACAGCGAGGCGGTCGTGGAGCAGATTATCCGGCCTACCGGCCTGGCCGATCCTGTGGTGGAAGTCAGGCCGGCAGAAGGCCAGGTTGACGATCTCTACGGAGAGATCAGGGCCAGGGCTGAAGCCGGACAAAGGGTCCTGGTTACGACTATGACCAAGCGGATGGCTGAGGATCTTACAGAGTATTACCGGAACATGGAGATAAAGGTGCGCTATATGCATTCCGAGATCGCTGCTCTGGAAAGAATGAGTATTATCAGGGGCCTGCGTCTCGGTGAGTTCGATGTTCTGATCGGGATTAACCTTCTCCGTGAAGGCCTCGACCTGCCCGAGGTCACCCTGGTCGCAATTTTAGATGCCGACAAAGAAGGGTTTTTAAGGTCGGATCGTTCATTGATCCAGACCATCGGACGCACTGCCCGTAACGTTGAGGGCCGGGTAATTATGTATGCAGCAGAGGTTACACCTTCCATGCGTCGGGCTATAGATGAAACGGAACGGCGCCGTATAAAACAGCTGGCATACAACAGGCAATATGATATTACCCCGCAGACCATAGTCAAGCCGATCCGGGCTTTGATCGAGGCTACGGCGGTCACGGAAGAAACCGGGCGTTACCAGGTTGATGATCTTAAAAAAGTTGAAGCAGGGAAGCGCCGGAAAATGATAAAAGAACTGCGCAAAGAAATGAACCAGGCTTCCAAAGAACTGGCCTTTGAAAGAGCGGCGGAACTGCGCGATATGATCTTTGAGCTGGAGAAGCAAGACTAACCAGCGAACGGGACGGCTCTTGTGCCTGGTCTGTTAAAAATATTTGAACGAGGTGACCGATTTGTCAGTTGGAGAAATTGTTATCCGCGGGGCGCGTGAACACAATTTGAAAAATATTAACCTGGTCCTGCCCCGCAACCAGTTTATGGTATTTACCGGTCTGAGCGGCTCGGGAAAGTCTTCCCTGGCTTTTGATACAATATATGCAGAGGGACAGCGTCGCTATGTCGAATCACTTTCAGCCTATGCAAGGCAATTTCTGGGACAAATGGTAAAACCTGATATAGACCAGATTGAAGGCCTTTCACCGGCGATTTCGATTGATCAAAAAACATCATCCCGCAATCCGCGTTCCACGGTGGGCACGGTAACGGAAGTGTATGATTATGTTCGCCTTCTTTTTGCCCGGATTGGTAATCCACACTGCCCACGCTGTGAAAAACCGATCAGCCAGCAAACAGTGCAGCAGATTGTTGATCAAGTAGCCGGTATGCCGGATGGAACGCGTATTCAGGTTCTTGCTCCCCTGGTCAGTGGCCGTAAAGGGGAGTATTCGCAGCTTTTTGAAGAAATGAGCCGCAAGGGTTATGTTCGGGTCAGGGTCGACGGAGAAGTCCGTGAACTGGAAGAAGAAATCAAGCTTGACCGGCAAAAAAAACATTCCATCGAAGTTGTTGTCGATCGACTGATCATCCGGGAAGGTATCCAGGCCCGCCTGGCTGATTCACTGGAAAATGCTCTAAAACTCAGTGAAGGCCTGGTCCTGGTCCAGGAAGTTGACGGTGGCGAACAGCTCTTCAGCGAGAATTTTGCCTGTGCTGAATGCGGTTTCAGCTTTGAAGAGATCAGCCCGCGAATATTTTCATTTAACAGTCCTTACGGGGCCTGCCCTGAATGCAGCGGCCTGGGCAACAAAGCAGAATTTTCTGCTGACCTGGTTATTCCCCACCCCGAATTGTCGCTGCGCGAAGGAGCTGTTCATCCCTGGTCCGGTCAAAACTATTATCAGCAGTTTATGGAAGCGGCGGCGAAGGCATGGGGCGTGGATTTGGATACACCTTTCCAAGAACTTGCTCCGGAAGAGCAGCACAGGATTCTTTATGGTGCGTCGGAGAAAATCAATTTCCGTTATGTAAATATGTTTAAAAGAGTTCGTCACTATAAAAAAGCATTTCCCGGGGTGCTTAAGCTCCTGGAGAGACGTTATGCTTCGACAACTTCCGAAGAGATGCGAGATGATATGGAGCGCTTTATGCAGGTTAAACCTTGTCCCGCCTGTGCAGGAAAACGTCTGAAGCCTTCCAGCCTTGCTGTTTTGCTGGGCGGTTGTAATATTGCAGAGGTCTCGGCTTTGACCGTTGAACAGGCAGCCGGTTTTTTTGAGCAGCTGCAGCTTACTTCGCGCGAAGAACATATTGCCCGCCAGGTGCTGAAAGAAATTGCTGAGCGCCTGCAGTTTTTACGCAATGTCGGCCTGCAGTACCTCAACCTTGACCGGGCAGCATCGACTCTTTCCGGCGGAGAAGCACAGCGGATCAGGCTGGCCACTCAGATTGGTTCCGGCCTGACCGGTGTAATCTATATTCTGGATGAACCTTCCATCGGCCTGCACCAGAGGGACAATGCCCGCTTGATCACCACCCTGAAAGCGCTGCGTGATCTCGGTAATACAGTCCTTGTAGTCGAACATGACGAGGAAACCATCCGCAGCGCTGATCACCTGGTCGATATCGGGCCGGGGGCAGGTGCCGCCGGAGGCAGGATTGTCGCCCAGGGGACAGTGGAGGAAATTACCCGGGCAGCGGATTCCATTACTGGGGACTATTTAGCCGGCCGGCGTTCCGTTGCCGTTCCGGAACAGAGGCGTGCTGCAAATGATCGCTGGTTGTGGATACGAGGAGCCCGGGAACACAACCTGAAAAATATCGACGTGGGTATCCCGCTTGGCCTTTTTATCTGTGTTGCCGGCGTATCAGGTTCGGGGAAAAGCACCCTGATCAATGAAATATTAGCCCGTGCCCTGGCTCGAAAACTGCACCGCTCAAGGGAACAGGCCGGGAAGCACAGAGGCCTGGATGGAGTGGAATATCTTGACAAGGTGATCGTTATTAACCAGTCTCCGATCGGACGGACGCCGCGGTCCAATCCGGCAACCTATACCGGCTTGTTTGACGGTATTCGCGAGCTGTTTGCCAAAACCGCTGAATCACGTCGCCGGGGGTATAAACCGGGACGCTTTAGCTTTAATGTCAAGGGTGGGCGTTGTGAGGCCTGCCGTGGTGACGGCATTTTGCGGATTGAAATGCACTTTTTACCCGACGTCTATGTTCCCTGCGAAGTGTGCCGGGGCAAGCGCTATAACCGGGAAACCCTGGAAGTGCGTTATAAAGAAAAAAATATTGCCGATGTCCTGGATATGACTGTTGAAGAAGCGCTTGATTTTTTCTCGGCTATTCCGAAAGTGCAGCGTAAACTGCAGCTGCTTTATGACGTGGGGCTTGGTTACATCAGGCTTGGGCAGCCGGCGACCACCCTTTCCGGCGGCGAAGCCCAGCGGGTTAAGCTGGCTACGGAGCTGTCAAGGCGCAGCAACGGGCGCAGCCTCTATATCCTGGATGAACCGACTACCGGCTTGCACCTTGATGATATAAACAAGTTACTGGTTATTCTTGATCGGCTGGTTGAAAGCGGCAACACGGTGGTGGTTATTGAACATAACCTGGAAGTACTTAAACGGGCAGATCATATTATCGATCTCGGCCCGGAAGGCGGAGACGAAGGCGGCCGGGTTGTCGCCACAGGTTCCCCCGAAGAGGTGGCTTCCTGCAAAGTATCATACACCGGCCAATGGCTGGCTGGTATTCTGCCGGAAAAGCTGCCGGCAGCGGAAATTTGAGCAGCCAGTCTGACAAACAAGAAGTTTTAAGTGAACTTAAAAAAATAAGATCCACAAATAAATTAATAAACCGAAACGACCCAAAACCCGGACCTAAACTTATCCTAGTTAAATGAGTAGTCTTAGTAGTTCCGGTTATTTTTCCGGTCTTGATTTCTGATCCTGCCCGGCAAGTCGGGACAACCGGGAAAACGCGGCTGATCCGGTCTGTTAAAGTATTTCCATGGAGAGAATAGATATGATTCATCCCCTTAAAGAAAAGGTTAGACAGATTCCTGCAATGCCGGGTGTTTATCTTCTCAAGGATAAAAATGCCCGGGTGATTTATGTTGGCAAAGCAAACTCCCTGCGCCACAGGCTGAGATCATATCTTGCCGAAAACGATATAGCGTCGCCGCGCCTCCGTTCCCTGCAGGCGAAACTGGCTGATATTGATTTTATGGTTACTGATACAGAAGTGGAGGCGCTCATACTTGAATGTAACCTGATCAAAGAATATCGCCCCCGTTTTAACGTTAACCTGAAAGATGACAAAGATTACCCGTACCTCATTCTTACCCCCGAGCTTTACCCGCGAATGGAGCTCCTTCGCCTGTCGCAGACAGGGGGACGGCGGGCTCGTTTTCACCCTTTTCCCGGCAAGGAAGAACAGCGCTTTGGGCCGTTCACCGATGTTGGCGCCGTGCGGGAAAGCATGCGGTTGATTGGGTCCGTTTTTCCCCTGCGCCGCTGCCGGCAGCCGCTTGATGGTAGCCCGGCTTCCACCCGCCCCTGCCTGAATTACCAGATGAAACGCTGCCTGGCGCCCTGTCAGGGCGAAGAAAATGTTTTACCCGCAGAATATGGCAAAATGGTCAGGCAGGTAGTCTTATTTTTACAGGGTCGTTATGGTGAACTGGAAAGCAAATTAAAAAAACAGATGGCAGAAGCGGCACAGGCACATCATTTTGAAGAAGCGGCTGTGCTGCGTGATCGCCTGCAATCATTGCAGCGGGTAGCCGGCCAGCAGCAAAAGATGACCTTAAATGAAGATGATGCAGAAAGGGATATTCTGGCCCTTGGCCGGCACGGTAACCGTTCAGCCGTTCATCTGTTCCAGGTCAGGGGCGGCAAGCTGCTTAGCCAGGATCATTTTCCCCTGGTTGGCACAGAAGATGTTGAAGACGAGGAGGTTATAGCCTCTTTTATTAAAAACTACTACAATCAAGCGGAAAGTGTGCCACCGGAGCTTGTCGTTTCAGAACCCCCTGGCGATGCTGAACTACTTAAGCAGTGGCTAAAAGTAAAAGCCGGCCGGAAGGTGAGCCTGCGCGTGCCCCGAAGAGGTTCATTAAAAAAGCTAGTCGATCTGGCCCGACGCAACTGCCGGCTGCGCCTGGAAGAAGAAGAGCGGCAAAGAGCCGGTAAAATTGAGCAGCCCCTTGTGGAACTGGGCCGCCTGGTCGGATTGGATGCAGCGCCGGAACGCATCGAAGGCTTTGATATTTCCCACCTGCGCGGTGGTCAGCCGGTTGGCGCCATGGTTGTATTTAACTCAGGGGAGCCATTAAAAGAAAGTTACCGGCGATTTAATATCCGGGAAGCTGCTGCCGGTGACGATTATGCCGCCTTGCAGGAAGTTTTGAAAAGACGGGCCAATCATGATAGTTGGCCTGACCCCGGCTTGATTCTTATTGACGGCGGGAAAGGGCAGCTTAGTTCTGCCCGTGAAGCGCTGGACAAGACAAGGCTGTCAGACATAGCCCTGGTGGCCCTGGCCAAGAACCCGGACCAGCTATTTCTGGAAGATTCATCTTTACCGCTGCGCTTCGCCGCCGATAATGCCATGCTGCAAATGCTGCAGCGCATACGTGATGAAGCGCACCGTTTGGCTGTTGGCGGGCATCGCCGCCGACGGGATCGCATTAGCATATATTCTCAGCTCGAAGAGATTCCGGGTATTGGGCCGGCGAAACGAACCAGCCTGCTTCATCATTTTGGCAGTACCGCGGCAATCAGGAAAGCTACGGTTAAACAGCTCGCGGAAGTTCCCGGCATAAACAGGTCCCTTGCCGAGCTTATTTACCGCAGATTGCGCGGTGCAAAATAGCTTTTGCCCTGAACTAAAAAGAATGTCCCGGTTATGTTATACTAAGCATGAGGTGCTTTTAAATGCGTTTCCGCTTAATTGCCGCGGATTTGGACAATACATTACTAGATGATCACTCGGAAATCTCTGCCCGTAACAAAAAGGCCATTCAAAAAGCCGTTTCCCGGGGGGTCAAGTTCGCTATTGCCACCGGCCGCATGTTTAAAACCAGTATTTCATATATGGAGGAACTGGAGCTTGGCTACGACTGGCCGCTAATCAACTATCACGGAGCTATGATCAAAACAACGCAGACCAGAAAAACTATTTATCACCGGCCTCTCGATAATATGCTTGCCGTCGACTTGACTGAAGTAGCAAACCGGCTCTGCTGCCATGTAAGTATGTTTATCGGCGACAACCTGTTTGTCAGGGAAGAAAACGAACATACCCGCTACTACCAGTCACTGACAAATATAGAGCTGCAGCCGGTGGGAGATTTAAGCTTATTTTTGAGGGCAAAAAAGGCTAATCCCACCAAGATCAGCATCATCTCCTGGGATGGTAATATAGATGAAATCGAGTCCGATCTTAAGTCTATCTATGGCGAAGAGCTTTCTATACTTCAGTCCCGGCCTTATTTCCTTGAAATCACCGATAAAAAAGCGACAAAAGGCCAGGCCCTGCGCTGGCTCGCCGATCAGGCCGGTATCAAAGCGGAGGAAGTTATCGCTTTCGGCGATGGATATAATGACATTGACATGATCAGCTATGCCGGCCTGGGAGTGGCGGTGGCTAACGCTCGTCCGGAAGTGCTCCGGGCTGCCCGGATGGTTGCTCCCTCTAACAATGAAGATGGTGTAGCCGAAGTAATTGAGAAATATGTGCTCAATCACTGCTATAATATTTAAAAGATATTTTTATTTATTTAGCCAGGGGGACTATTCAAATCAGAAATGACGCGGCAATACGTTTAATTTTAATTACGGGTCTTTCCGGGGCCGGCAAAAGTCATGCCCTGGATTGTTTTGAAGATCTTGGCTATTATTGTGTGGATAATATGCCTCCTACTCTAATTTCAAAGTTTGCTGATTTGTTCATCCAGTCCGAAAACAAGAAAGTTGCCCTGGTTTGCGATATGCGGGGAGCTGCTTTTTTCGAAGACCTATTTGAAGCACTGCAGGAAATGGATCAAAGAAAAGTAGATTATGAAATACTTTTTCTTTTAGCCGATGATAATGTCCTGATCAGGCGTTTCAAAGAGACCCGGCGGCGTCATCCTCTCGGCAAGATCGGTTTGCCGGAAGCGATCCAAAAAGAGCGTGAGGCCCTGAGTGAACTAAGGGGCAAAGCTCATAAAGAAATTGACACATCTTACCTGAAACCCTGGGAATTGAAGGCAAAAATTGTTGAACACTATGAACCTGAACAGCGGGACAAAAATATGCAGATTCGAATTATCTCCTTCGGGTTCAAATACGGTTTGCCGCCGGATGCAGACCTGGTTTTCGATGTCCGTTTTTTACCTAACCCGCACTATGTGGAACACCTGGAACCCCTGACTGGTGATGATGATCAGGTTAAAGATTATCTTTGGCGCTGGCCGGAAACGAAAGAATATTACAAGAAACTGCAAGAAATGCTGGAATTTTCTATACCATTATATGTTAAAGAAGGCAAAGTGAGCCTGGTGATCACGGTAGGTTGTACCGGCGGCAAGCACCGCTCGGTTGTCATTGCCGATGAACTCGGTCGTGCTTTGGGTTCCCGTTTCAACCTTGTGGTAGAGCACAGGGATATTTATAAAAACTGACAGGAGGCTTTAACTGTTGTCCTTAACCAGACAGGTAAAGCAAGAATTGGTTAGGCTGGAGGAGTCTCTGACGTGCTGCAGTTCCTGGGAATTAAAAGCTTTTTTACTCAGGAACGGTTACTACACAATTCGCCACAATATGCATGTTCTGATTATAACTGCAGATGATAGCGCCGTGGCCCGGCGTTTGTTTAACCTTTTGAGGCAGGCAGGAGTTATTTCACCGTCCATAATCAGGCAGCAGGTTAAGCGCCTGCGTAAAGATCGGTTCCTGGTTCAGGTGCATGGCAGCGAACAAATTGATGCCCTGCTTGTTTATTTAGATTTAAAAGATGCCGGCCGGTATCTCAGCTTTTCCCGCCTGAATACTGTTATCCCCAAAAGGATTTGCTGTCGTAAAGCATTTGTCCGGGGTGTTTTCCTCGCCGGTGGCAGTATAAGCATTTCCAAACGTTCCGGTTATCATCTGGAGGTAAACTGCGGAAATATTGATGATGCCCATGTTTATCAGAAGGTACTTGGCTATTTCAACCTTTATCCGCTAATAAGAAAGCGTGAGGACTTTGTATTTGTGTATTTAAAAAGCGCAGAAGCGATTGCTGATTATCTACGCATTATCGGGGCAGGAAGCACTTTACTGCAGATAGAAAGTTTGCGGGTTGTCAAGAGTATGCGTAACCAGGTTAACCGAACGGTTAACTGCGAAACCGCCAACCTGGAAAAAGTGGTCACTTCCGCTCAGCACCAGCTGGAACTTATCGATCAAGCCGACCATTTGATCGGATTGGACAATTTACCTGCTACACTCCGTGAAGTGGCTTTAATCAGGAGAAATTATCCGGATGCTTCTTTGAAAGAACTGGGGAAGATGCTCGATCCGCCTGTCAGTAAATCGGCGGTCAATCACCGTTTTCGGCGACTTGGAAAAATGTTTGCCAAGACAGGTGTTACAATAAATGAGCGAAAACCACGCCAACCTGCCATTAAGAGGGCAGGAATTACCAGCGGTATGTCGAAATAAAAACTTACCGGTAAAAAGGGTCTTGCAGTATTTTTACTATATCCATGGTGTAAGGACGGGAGAGACAGCCGTGAAGCTCGATTATAACCTGAAGTTAGAACAAACTCAAAAACTGATTATTACCCCGGAGCTAAAGCTGGCTATAACTCTTTTGCAGTACTCTGCGCTGGAACTGCAGGATCATATCCAGGAAGAACTGATCAATAACCCTGTCCTGGAAGTCAACGAAATCAAAGAAGAAGAAAAAAGCGAAGATACAGAACCGGATCAGGAAATAACAGAAAGCGAAGAACAGATCTATGGCAATGATTTTCCCTGGGAAGAGTACTTCCGGGATATGGGTCTAGATTCCGCATCGTATCAGCCCGGCAGTGTAAAAGCAGATCCGGATAATCAACCCTCGATTGAAAACTGCGCCGGTGTTACCGGAACAATGCTAGATGATTTGCTCAGCCAACTGCGGATGTTTTCACTGACCGACCGGCAATATAGTATTGCCGCTTATCTGGCCGGTAATCTTGACCGCAACGGTTACCTGCAGGGGGAACTTGAGGAATTGGCTCCAACTCTCGGGGCTAGCGTAAATGAGCTCGAAGTTGCTTTGCGGATAGTTCAAAAATTAGAACCGACCGGTATCGGCTGCCGAAATTTGCAGGAGTGCCTGTTGCTGCAGTTGCAAAAGATGCAATCCCCGCCTGAACTGGCTGTTAAAATAGTAAATAATTATCTGCCTGCAGCGGCGGACGGTCGGTTCCGTTATATAGCCTCATGCCTCGGTTACGATCAACAGGCAGTGCAGGAAGCGATCGAACTCATACGCACCCTCAACCCCAAGCCCGGCAGCATATATGGTGAAGGCGAAGAAGCCCGTTATATAATTCCCGATGTCACTGTTGAAAAAGTAGAGGATAAATATGTTGTTATCGGTAATGAGGCCAGCATGCCGCAGTTAACGATCAGCCCCTTCTATCAGAGAATGCTTAAAAGCGGAGCAGTTGATGAACAATTATTTACATTTATCAAAAATAAAATTGAGAAGGCCTGCTGGTTAATCCGCAGTATTGAACAAAGAAGACTAACCCTGTATAAAGTATCGCAACAGATTGTTGATATTCAAAAACCTTTCTTGGATTACGGGATAAAAAAACTTAAACCACTGACCCTGAAAGAAGTCGCTGTTAATATCGGTGTTCATGAATCGACGGTCAGCAGGGCTGCCGCCAATAAATATATTCAAACCCCCCGCGGACTCTTTCCACTGAAGTTTTTCTTTACGAGCGGGTTAAGCGGGGTGGGAGGTGCCGACCATTCTTCGCCAAGCATCAAAACACATATTAGCGAAATAGTCGAGGCAGAGGATCAGAATAAACCGTTCAGTGATCACCGGCTGACCG
The DNA here is from genome assembly GCA_007130825.1 of Syntrophomonadaceae bacterium. Taxonomy (GTDB): domain Bacteria; phylum Bacillota; class Dethiobacteria; order DTU022; family DTU022; genus B1SED10-74M. The sequence goes on from SLRT01000033.1 coordinate 35,776, forward strand.
AACTTCTACGGGAACGAGGAATTAATATTTCAAGACGGACTGTCGCCAAGTACCGGGAAGATATGTCCATACCTCCCTCCTATAAGCGCCGCAGATCTTAAGATACCGGGTGGTGAACTGCATTGCTTCTAAAGAAGAGCATAGAAGATGTCGATGTTGGTGGTAAAAAAATTCTTCTGCGGGCAGACTTTAACGTTCCCCTTGATCAAGGAAAAGTACGTGATGATGCACGGATTAAGGCGGTTCTGCCTACTATTCAGAGCCTCCTTTCCCGTGAAGCGCGATTGGTGCTGGCCTCACATCTCGGCAGGCCTAAGGGACAGCCACAGCCGGATTTGCAGATGGATCCGGTAGCCTCCAGGTTGTCCGAACTACTGGGCAGGACTGTTCTTAAACTGGACCAGGTCGTCGGGCCGACGGTGACAAAAGCTATAAATGAAATGAAAAACGGTGACCTCCTGCTTTTAGAGAATTTGCGCTTTGAAAAAGGGGAGGAGAGCAACGATGAGTCATTTGCCCGTCAGCTTGCTGAACCGGTAGATCTTTTTGTTAACGATGCTTTTGGTACCGCCCACCGTGCCCATGCCTCAACGGTAGGAGTTGCTGACTATATTCCGGCCGTGGCCGGCTTGCTGATGAAAAACGAGATTGAAGAACTTTCCCGCTGCCTTGAAAATCCGCTGCGTCCACTGACTGCAATTTTAGGTGGTGCCAAGGTTTCCGATAAAATTAACGTCATGCGGCAGTTTTTGCAATTGGCCGATCATCTGTTGGTTGGCGGTGGCATGGCCAATACGTTTCTTGTTGCCCGGGGATATGACCTGGGAGATTCGTTTTATGAAAAAGAACTGGTCGAAGAGGCCGCCGCGATCATCAGCGAAAGTGAAAAAAGCGGCTGTCGACTGGTTCTTCCGCTTGACGTGGTGGTGACCAAAGAATTGAAATCCGGCAGCGCTTCCAAAACTGTCGAACCGGCTAAAGTAAGCGGTGCGTGGAAAGCAGTCGATATCGGTGCTGAATCGGTTAAAAATTTCGGTGAATATATTGGCCGGTCGGCAATGATTGTCTGGAACGGACCCCTCGGCGTTTTCGAAATACCCCCTTTCGACCACGGGACCAGGCTTACCGCTCAAAAAGTGGCCGAAAGTGATGCCTATTCAGTAGTCGGCGGCGGCGACCTGGTTGCCGCGCTTGAATTTTTGAACCTGGCCGAAGATATAAACTTTATTTCTACCGGCGGCGGAGCCACTCTCGAATTCTGGGAAGGCAAAGAACTGCCGGGGATCAGAGCTTTGCAGGACAAGACCTAGTTGTTCAGGGGGACGGCCTGTCTGTCAGGCAAAAAGTATTTGCCCGGGGACAGTTCAGACAAAGGCCGGTAAGAAGAAAGTCCTTTGCCAGCTGTAAAGTTTATCGGTGTAGATATCGGCACCTGTTACCGGGCGCAGACACCGGATAATTGACTGTTGTCTGAAACTTTTTCTTTGTTCGGGTAAAATAACCAGGTACCGCTATCTTTCCCTGGTAGGAGAACAGGAGGCTTAATTATGGAATTAATTATTGCTGCAAACTGGAAAATGCATAAAACTGTAGCTGAAACGGTTGATTTTTGCCGGGCCATTCTTCAAAATGAAGCATTATTCAAGGATGTGGAAGTGCTAATATGCCCCCCCTTTACCGCCCTGCCTGCCGCATCGGATCTGTTACGGGGAAGCTCGATCAAACTGGGCGCTCAAAACATGCACTGGGAAAGGGAGGGAGCTTTTACCGGTGAAATATCTGCTCCGTTGCTTTTAGATTTAGGGGTCGAATATGTGATCATCGGCCACTCTGAACGGCGTCAGCTGTTCGGTGAAGATGACAGCCGGGTGCAAATTAAAATGAAAGCTGCTCTTGAAAACGGATTGAAACCGATCCTTTGTGTCGGTGAGACTGAAGCCGAAAGGGAGGAGGACGCCACCGAAAAAGTGATTAAAAATCAGCTGTTTGTGGCTCTCGAAGGCCTTTCCGCAGAACAGGCGGATTCTTTGGTTGTCGCTTATGAACCGGTTTGGGCTATCGGAACTGGCAAAGCAGCGTTACCCCGGGATGCTGAAACTGCTTCTTCTTACATCAATGAGGTGATCCGAAACAAATTTGGCAAAGAGGCCGTGAATAAAATCCGCATCCAATATGGTGGAAGTGTTAAGGAAGATAATATCGGATCGTTTGCCGTCCTCTCTGCAATCCAGGGGGCCCTGGTTGGAGGAGCGAGTCTTGAAGCAGATACTTTCAGCGCTTTGATTCAAGCTGCCCGAAAGGCGGTTTTAAGTTGAACAAGGTTTTATTAATCATTCTTGATGGTTGGGGTTACAGTGAAAACGTTGAAGGTAATGCTGTTCGTTTGGCTGAGACACCTTATCTGGATCGCTTCTTCGAAGAATATCCCTGGGCATTGCTGGATGCTGCCGGTGAGGCGGTTGGCCTTCCGTCCGGTCAAATGGGCAACTCGGAAGTAGGCCATCTTAATCTTGGCGCCGGCAGGGTAGTTTACCAGGAGTTAACCAGGATAGGTAAGTGTATTGAATCAGAAGAATTTTATCAAAATCCGGTCTTTTTATCGGCCATGGAGAAAGTGAAGCAGAATGATAGTATACTTCACCTGATTGGCCTGGTTTCAGACGGCGGGGTGCACAGTCATTTTGATCATCTCCTGGCCCTGATGGAAATGGCCCGTCGGCAGAAAATAGAAAAAGTGTTTATCCATGCTATTCTTGACGGGCGGGATACCATCCCTTACGGGGCCGGCCCTTTCCTGGAGCGCCTGGAACAGTACGCGAAGGAAAATAAAAATTGTTATGTGGCGACAATTAGCGGTCGTTACTACGCTATGGATCGCGATCGGCGCTGGGAAAGAACCGAACGGGCTTACCGGGCTTATATTTACGGAGAAGGTTTAAAGGCTTCGTCATCATTTGAAGCGCTGGAAGATTCCTATAAACGCGGTGAAGCAGATGAATTTGTCCAACCAACCGTTATTGTGAACGGTGAAGGAAAGCCGTCGGCTCTTATCCGTTCTGAAGACAGCGTAATTTTCTTTAACTTCAGGCCGGATCGGGCCCGCCAAATTACCAGGGCTTTGACTGATCCAGAATTTGATCATTTCGATCGAGGCCCCGAACCTCCGCATCCTTATCTGGCAACCATGACCGAATATGACCGTGAATTGCCGGTGCCGGTTGCATTTACTCTCGATGATTTGGCGGCTACACTTGGTGAAGTTTATGCAAAGTGTAACTTTGCACAGATAAGAATTGCTGAAACTGAAAAATATGCTCATGTTACCTTTTTCTTTAACGGGGGCAGGGAAAAACCCTTTGCTGGGGAGGACCGGATCATGGTTCCTTCCCCTCGGGTGGCTACTTATGAACTGCAGCCGGAAATGAGCGCTCCGGAAGTAACTGAACGCCTAATTGAAACTGTAAGCAACGATCAACATCCACTGATTATAGCAAATTATGCCAATATGGATATGGTTGGACATACCGGTTATTTGCAGGCGGCGATTGAAGCAGTGCAGGCAGTTGATCGTTCCCTTGGTTTAATCGTTGCTGAAGCATTGACCAGAAACTGGCGTATTCTGATTGTTGGTGATCATGGCAATGCCGAAGAGATGTTGGATTCTGCAGGCGATACTCTGACCGCGCATAGCGGAAATCCGGTTCCTTTTATAATCATCAGCGCGGAAAAACCTGCGCTGCGTAAACGGGGCATTATCGCTGATGTCGCTCCGACAATTCTTGCCCTGGCCGGTATTTCTGTCCCACCTGAGATGACTGGTAAAAGCATGCTTTTAAGTGATTAATTGAGTAGAGGAGGGTTTATTGTGGAAGAACTGATTGAAAAGATTAAGGCCCGGGAAATACTTGATTCCCGTGGTAATCCGACCCTCGAAGTGGATGTCGATTTGCAGGGTGGTTGGAGCGGCCGGGCTGCTGTGCCTTCAGGGGCCTCAACCGGTGCGTTTGAAGCGGTCGAATTGCGTGATGGTGATGAACAACGCTACCTCGGCAAAGGGGTTATGACAGCAGTGCGGCATGTTAATGAAATTCTTGCCCCTGAACTCTGCGGACAGAATGCGCTTGATCAGAAAGGTTTGGACCTGTTGATGATCGAACTGGACGGCAGCGCTAATAAATCCCGTCTCGGCGCAAATGCTATTCTGGGTGTATCGCTGGCCGTGGCCAGATCGTCTGCGGCTATGCTCGATTTACCCCTCTATCGTTATATCGGCGGATTGGAGGCCTGCATGTTGCCCGTGCCCTTCATGAATATCTTAAACGGAGGCGAACATGCAGACAATAATATGGATATCCAGGAATTTATGATTGTGCCGCTTGGAGCAGATTCATTTTCCCAGGCCCTGCAGATGGGAACGGAAGTGTTTCATCAACTCAAAAAAATATTAAAGGCGCGCGGCCTGAATACCAATGTCGGTGACGAAGGTGGCTTTGCCCCTAACCTGGAGTCCAGTGAAGCAGCGCTGGAATTAATACTTGAAGCCGTTGCTTCAGCCGGTTACCGGGCCGGAGAAGAGATTTGTTTGGCCCTGGATGCCGCAGCAAGCGAGTTTTACCGTGATGGATCGTATCACCTGGAAGGCAGGGTTTATTCAGCCCGTGAAATGGTTGATTATTACCGGGATCTGGCCGGCCGGTTTCCGCTAATCAGCATTGAAGACGGTTTGGACGAGGATGACTGGGAAGGATGGCGGACTATGACCGAAGCCATGCATAAGGATATAATGCTTGTTGGCGACGATCTTTTTGTTACCAACCCCGAACGACTGAATCGGGGGATTGAGTCCGAGACGGCCAACGCGATCCTGATCAAATTAAACCAGATCGGAACCCTCAGTGAAACCCTGGAAACCATGGCCCTGGCCCGTCGTGCCGGTTACAGCTGCATGGTTTCGCATCGTTCAGGCGAAACGGATGACAGTTTTATTGCCGACCTGTCAGTGGGGACAAACGCCGGCCTGATTAAAACAGGCGCACCTTCTCGTGTCGACCGGGTGGCAAAGTATAATCAACTCTTACGCATAGAACAAAATCTTGGACGGGCGGCAGGCTATGCTGCTAAATCTCTAAAATAAAATTTGTCAAAATGGTGCTTTATATGTTAAAATACCAGTGGTTTAACTTGTAGTGAACATTATGGAGGTTTGCACATGATCGGAACTGTTATAAATTTTGTTTACTTGTTCTTATGTATTGCCCTTATCGCTACAGTGCTATTACAATCGGGCCGGAGCGCAGGACTAGGAGCTATTGCCGGGGGTGCGCAGTCACTGGTTGGCAAAAAGAAGGGGCTCGATGAAACCCTAAGCCGGGTGACCACCTTTTTAGCCGTTGGGTTTATGCTTTTTACGATTGTTCTTGTAGTCGTTAGCTAAATTTTGTTTTATAATTAACTGCCGGCAGGGGAGTTTACAACAGCCCCTGCATTTTATTTTATTAAAAATAGCTTTATAATTAGAGCAGCATGCCATAAAAAAGCGAAGGAGCTGGGATTTTAGATATTGAAAAAACGGGAAAATGCTACTAAGATCCTGCGAAACAAGATCATAAATTTACTACAGAACAGCCGCCAGGCATCGCTTACTTTAAAGCAAATTATTGCCGGTCTTGGAATGGAACAGCAGGATAAAAGTATCCTTAGAGATGAACTAAAAAAAATGGGCGAAGAAGGCCTGTTGATCAAAACTGAAGGCGGCCGTTACGGTTTGCCCGAACGCCTCGATATTCTGACCGGGGTCCTTCAGGGTCACCGCCGTGGTTTTGCTTTCTTGCGTCCTGAACAAGAACGTGAGGATGTGTTTATCAGCTCTAAAAATCTGCATGATGCCGCCCATGGAGACAGGGTGCTTGTTAAGCTTAACCAGAAAAAGAGCAGGCGGCGAAGAGAAGGCACAGTTATAGGTATCCTCAGGCGCGGACAAAGCCGGCTGGTAGGAACTCTCCACCGTGAAGGTAAAATATATTACGTGATTCCCGACGATCAACGTTTTCCAGGCTCTGTCCAGGTTGCTATGAAAGGCATGAAACATGTACGAACCGGGGACAAGGTGGTCGTTGAAATTCAAAAATGGGCCCAGGGAAAAAGAGCTTCCCGGGGCAGAATAGTTGAACATATCGGACCGGCCGGCAGTTTCCGTACAGAGCAGCTGACCTTTAAACACCGGTTTGATTTGCCCGGTAAACATCCGGAGCCGGTTATGAAAGAGCTCGAAACACTACCCGGTGAAGAATATATCTCGCGAATTGCTGAGGAACAGGGGCGCAGCGATCTTAGCGACCTAAAAATGGTCACTATCGATGACGAGCAGGCCCGTGATTTCGATGATGCAATTTCGCTGGAAAAAATTGATGAAAAGACTTTTCGGCTCGGAGTGCATATCGCCGATGTCTCGCAATATGTGCAACGGGGCAAGCCGCTTGACCGGGAAGCCCTGAAAAGGGGAACCACCATATACCTGGTTGAAAGGGCTATCCATATGCTTCCCCCCATGCTTTCGGAAAATATATGCAGTTTGCAGGCTGGTAAAGATCGCCTGGCGGTCAGTGTGTTTATGGATATTAATGAAGAAGGCAGCCTCATTAATGCCCGGTTTAAACCCAGTCTGATCCAGGTCACTGAGCGCCTGACATATCAGCAGGTTGAGGCCTACCTGTCGGACAAGGAAAAGCACTCGCCGTTTAAAGATAATTCAACGGCCGACATGATCGATCAGATGGTTCGCCTCGCTGAGGTGCTGAGAAACCGGCGCTTGCAGCGCGGAACCCTGGATCTTGATATACCGGAAGCGCGTATTGAGATAGACGATAACGGCGTTCCCCTCACAGTTGAGAAACGCGTTATGGGCCGCTCGGAATCCTTGATCGAAGAGTTCATGATTTACTGCAACGAGACAGTCGCCGAATATTTAAACGGAAAAAAATTACCATGTGTATACCGCATCCATGCGGTTCCTACTGAGGAAAAGCTGACTTTGTTAAGGGAAACCCTCACTTTGATGAATGTCAAAGCTGCGGGAAATATTAAAGTTTTAAAGCCCAAACACTTAAAGAAGCTACTGGAGGATACCAGGGGAGAAAAAGCGGAACGGCTGGTTCGTTACCTGATTTTGCGCTCACTGCCCCAGGCTTGTTACAGCGCATATAATGAAGGCCATTTCGGCCTGGCCTCAGAATGTTATTGTCATTTTACTTCGCCGATCAGGCGTTATCCTGACCTGGTAGTTCATCGTATTTTAAAGCAGCATTTGTCACCAGGCGGATTTTCCGGGGAAAAAGCAAAGCGCTTGCAATCCCGTTTACCGGCTATAGCCCAGCAATCATCAGAAAGAGAGCGGGCGGCGGTCGATGCGGAAAGGGCCAGTATCGAAATAAAAAAAGCGCAGTACATGGAACAAAAGCTGGGTGAAATATATACAGGTATAATTAACGGGGTAACCAATTTCGGCCTATTTGTCGAGCTGGATAACACTGTGGAGGGAATGATTCCGGTTACCGAATTAAGTGACGACTACTATATATATAACGAAAAGGCGGCAGCCCTGACCGGCGAAAGAACCCGGAAAACATACCGGCTGGGTGATACTATCGAGGTGCAGGTAATTCGGGCAAACAGGGAGGAAGGCAAAGTAGCCTTTGCCCCGGCTGAAAAGGAGGTTGTTTGATGGATATCATCAAAGCTTTGCAGGAACGAAGAAGTGTGCGGAAATATAAAACTGACCCGGTGCCTGAAGAGAAAATTAAGTCTGTGTTAGAAGCAGCCCAAATGGCCCCCTCATGGAAAAATAAACAATGCTGGAGTTTTATTGTGGTTCGTGACCCCGGGCGGAAGGAAAATCTGGCTGATAGTCTGCCCGTAAGCAACCCGGCCCGCGAGGCGATCGGCCAGACGGCACCAGTTGTTATTGTTCTTTGCGCCGATACCAGGGCTTCGGGAGACAAGGATGGTAAAGATTACTATATGCTCGATGCCGGACTGGCCATGCAGCAGTTGATGCTTGCTGCTTACGCTGAAGGGCTTGGAACTTGCTGGGTCGGCTTGTTTGATGAGGGCAAAGCCAGTGAAGTTTGCTCTGTACCCTCTGAGTACAGGGTGGTGGCCATGACACCGCTCGGAGTTCCTGAAAAGGTACCGGCTCCGCGTCCGCGTAAAGAAATGACGGAATTTGTCTATGCCGAAGAATGGGATCAGCCTATTTCATTTTAAGTCGTAGCAGCTACTTGCTGTTACCCGTAAACGGAGATTGAACGATGTGGAAAGAGTAATCAGTACCAATCGCAAGGCACGGCATGACTTTCATATTGAAGAGACATATGAAGCTGGTATTGTATTGACCGGCACCGAGGTTAAATCAGTACGCAATGCCCGGGTTAATCTTAAAGACAGCTATGCAAAAGTTGAAAAAGGCGAAATTTTCCTGTATAATATGCATATAAGCCCTTATGAGCCGGGCAATCGCTTTAACCATGATCCAGTGCGCATTCGCAAGTTATTGATGCGGAAAGCCGAAATCGGCCGCCTGGCCGGTAAAATTAAGGAAAAAGGATATGCTCTTATTCCCGTAAGGATTTACTTGCAGCAAGGCCTGGTTAAAATTGAGCTGGGTCTGGCGCGAGGCAAGAAGCTTTACGACAAGCGGCGTGATATCGCCGATCGAGATCGAAAACGTGAAATGGAAAGAGCTCTTAAGGAAAAATCAATCAAGGAAAAGATTTAGCCGGTTAAATTTTGGGGGCGTAAGGATTCGACGAGGGTTGTGGAAGCAGAAGTGGCAAGCCCAGGACCATGCCCTGGATAAAACATGGAACGGCTATAAACGCCAAACCTAATTACGCACTCGCTGCTTAAATAAGCAGCGCATCTCTCCTTTCCCTGGCCGGGGGAAAGGTAAGGGGTGTCAAAAAACCGGCCTACCAAAGCAGCGGTTGTCTCTCCGCTGTTTTGGGAAATTTAAAGGGACTGGCGCTCAAAGATCTTGTTTCGGGGAGCTTTGGGCGCGAGAAACAAAACCGGAACTAAGCTTGTAGAAACTTCTGCAGCCGGGCCCTCGGACGCGGGTTCGATTCCCGCCGCCTCCACCAAATCTAGGCTTAATATTTCTGCTTTAGTAAAGAAAGACTTGCCTGTAGTGGCCGGGCAAGTTTTTTAAATGTCCATTTTATCTCTATTGCTTAATAGATTTCTATTTGCTATAATACCTCTGCTAGGGCGTGTAGCTCAGCTGGGAGAGCACTTGGCTCGCACTCAAGAGGTCAGGGGTTCGAGTCCCCTCACGTCCACCACTTCAAAGGGTTTTCGGGCGTTGATCAATGCCTGAAAACCCTTGTCATAAAGACAGAATGGAGGTTTTTAAATGAATATATGTAAATCCAGGCACCCTTTGAGCATTATCCTGGTGGTGGTTATGGTAATAGCCCTGGGTGTCATGCTTTCTGCTTGTGATGGCGGTGCCGATGACGTCGAGGGCGCCATAAACATTCCCGATGACTATTCGACCATTCAAGGAGCAATTGATGCCGCAGAAGAGGGCGATGTAATCGTGGTCAGCCCCGGAACATACAGGGAAAATATCAATTTTGGCGGAAAGAATATAACTTTGCGCAGTACTGATCCGGAGGATCCGGAAGTCAGGGAGCAGACAGTGATTGACGGCGGCAGAACCGGTTCGGTGGTTGTCTTTGAAAATGGAGAAGGTGAAGAAGCGGTTATATCAGGCTTTACCATAACCGGCGGGGGTGGAAACCCGGAAACACTGGAGTTTGAAATTGAAGGTGAAGTCCGGGAAGAGGCTGCTAAATATGGTGGTGGAATGATTATCTTAAACGACAGTACTCCCACCGTTAAAAATAATTTTTTTGTCAACAACGTTGCGGAGCGGGGCGGCGGAATAATGATTCATGATTCCTCACCGCTTATCAGCAATAATATGATTAATGGCAATACCTCTACCGGTGGCGGCGGTGGGATATTTATTGCTCATTCGCCTGCTGTCAGTATTATTGATAATGATATTTCTAGAAATATAGCTCAACGCAGCGGCGGGGGAATTGCTATCAGCGGTGAGGGAGAGGAGCCCTCAAACTTCGAGGGCAACAACATTTCCGAGAATCGTGCTCAAAACGGCGGTGGCTTTTCTATTTTCGAAGCCAACCCGAATATAAATAACAACAATATCCTTAATAATGATTCTTCTCAAACAGGCGGGGGAATTTTTATGATGAAAGCGTCTCCGGTAATTACCGGAAATGATCTGAGTGACAATCAATCTGATTACCGGGGTGGAGGAGTTGCCGTTTCTTTTGAATCTTCACCGGTGCTTGAAGATAATATTATTATCGGTAACAATGCTGATAATGCCGGAGGCGGATTATTAATAAATATTAATTCCACCCCGCGGTTAGAAAGAAATGTAATTTCTGACAACCGGTCCCGTAACGGTGGCGGTTTTTTGATAAGTGACGGATCGACCCCGGAGCTGGTTGATAATGAAATTACAAACAACAACGCGGAAGGTAATGGAGCCGGAATTTATGTTACGGCCTCGGCGCCGGTTATCGAGGCTAATTCTATAAGCAATAATGATGCCAGAGGTGATGGTGGAGGTATCTATGCCGTTAACGAATCAACTGTGCTCGTCACCAACAATCTTTTTGAAGGTAACCGCTCCCGTGAAGGGGCGGCAATGCATTCATCTGAAGGCGCAATCCTGGAACTAAACGATCCGGACGACAATACATACGAAGACAATGCTCCTGATGATGTCTATGAGGAATAAATATTGCAAGTTTTCGATTACCCGAATATTTATCTGTGATCAAAGCAAACATGACTGGAAATCAGGGTAAAAATGCTTCGAATGAACGATCTGTTAATGGCTGCCCGTATTGCTTCGGGCAGCCTTTATCAAGGGTGCTGATGCAATTTGTTTTTCACCTTTTTATGGATTTAAATAAGGGAAAGCAGGATGGCAGGTGTGTTTTACGGGGTAGTTTGAAGGATCGGAGTAGATTGTGTAGAAATTTATCCTAACATGTCTGCAGAGTCGCCTATGGAGGGTATGAATTTGGCGGGTAAAGTGTCTGGCAAGGGAAAAAAGAAAAAGCAGGTTGGCGCAGCAGTAAAAAATGATAATACCAAAAATGTTCGGCGAGGCCGGTCAGAAAGCATAAACGGCATGCGGCCAAAGGTTGAAAAAGCAGCCCTGGCAATAATGCTTGTCCTGATTGCGCTGTTATTGCTGGTTCCGCCCTTTCAACGTGGTATATTTTTTCCTCGTGAACTGTTACTGGCCAATATAGCGATATTTGGCCTGTTGATTGTTTGGGGCATTTTTCGCTTGTTTAGAAACGAAAAAAAAGTTATTGGTTCCCCCCTGGATATCTGCTTGCTGGTTTTGCTTTTTGCTTACGTGGTTTCTTTTTTTGGTTTGGCTCACCAACGTGATGCGCTTGAAGAAACTCTGAAGATCGCATCGTACCTGGTTGTATACGTGGTAACTGTCGATATTTGTCGTTATTTTAAGTTTTCTTTGTATAAACCGAACTTGAGAGCAAATATTGATCAGGCATATAAAAACCCTGATCATAATCTCCGGCCGGGAATACATATTGTCTTACACATTTTTTTAATTGCCGCAACCGTTGTTACTCTGGCCAGTCTTGGTGCAGCTTCCGGATTTTTGGAATTCCCCGGGGCTTACGTGATCAATCGGATCTCTTCACCGATGGGTTATGCAAATACTGCAGCCGCATACATGATGGCCGCCTACCTGTTTACGCTTGCTCTTGCGCCCCTGTATAGTAAATGGCAAAAGGTATTTTACCTTGCACCTGCTGTTTTGATGCTGCTTACAGTTATTTTAACTTTTTCACGCGGCGCCTGGTTGCTTTTGGCGCCTTTGTCCCTGCTGCTGGTTTTGGTTACCGCTCCCGGAGAAAGACTGCGTTCAGTTTGTTATCTTCTGGTAACCGGGGCGGTAGCAGTTCCGGGGGCATTTCTGGTGGATCCCTTTTTCAGAGAGGACCAACCGTTCCAGGCCTGGCTGTTAATTGCGGCTGTAGTTGTTATGGTTGTCCTTTTGGGATTGCTGGCAGAATTATATCTTAGCCAAAGTCGCAGATTACGCATTTCATTTGCAGGAGCCGGAGCAGCCGTAATTATACTGGCTGTTATGATCACTATTGTTATACCTGCGGTAGGACCGGTTCATCTTGAAAGAACTGCACAGGAGCCGGATGAACACCAAAACGTTGAACAGCATCTAGAGAACATCACCCCCGGAGAATCATATCAGCTGACACTGGAGGTTAACGCTGAAAAAGCCGTCCTGCCGGGGACTGAAGATCCTGATTATGTCTGGGGTTTAAGAGTTGTTGGAAGCTCTCCTGAGGAGGACAGCGTTAGACTGGTTAATCACCGCGGTGATACGACAGAGGGCTGGGAAGAAAAGACTTTTACATTCCGAACTGATGAGAAGATGAGCCGCCTTGAAGTTCAGATTTTTAACCGTTATTCGGGGACTTCTGTCACTGCCCGAGATGTTATCCTCAGCGCAGCGGGTGAAGAAGAAAAGCTGGACTTTTTCCTGCACCGTGCTTTGCCGGAACGGTTGTATAACCGAATTATTTCCGGTTCTCTCGATCGGAACATAGACCGGCGGGTTGAACTGTATGGTGACGCCGTTAAAATAATAAGAGATTACCCGGTTACGGGTACCGGCGGCGGCGGATGGAACGCCCTCTATCGCAGTTACCAGGATCAACCATACAGTTCCAGGGAAGTACACAACCACTATTTACAGGTTTGGGTTGAAGCCGGGTTACTCGGGTTTTTAGCTTTTACCGGGATCTGGATCAGTTTCGCTGCGGCCTTTATCCGAAACTGCATCAAGCAAAGAACATCTCACCGGGCCTGGCAATTCTGGGCGGCCTCCTTTATTCCGGTTGCCGCCCTGGGGGCACACAGCATTATCGATTGGAATTTTTCCATGGCTGCTGTGGGGATCGTTTTGTTTGTTTTGCTCGGCGCCGGCCGCAGCCTTGATGACAGCAATTGGTTCGGCCGGTTTCAAGGTGAAAGTGAAGGAGGAGGCAAACGCGCTTCGTATGTCGGAATTGCCGGGATTATTGTCGGATCGTTACTGTTTATTTTTACCATCATGCTGCTTTACGGTTTGGATGCTACCGGGCGTTCGCAGGAGCTTATGGAGCGGAGTAATGTAGGAGAGGCCAAGGAAGAAATGCAAAAAGCCATGCAGGCGGATCCTTTTCGTTCAGACAACTACCATAACCTGAGTGTAATAATTGAAAATCGGGCGCATCAGACAGGATCGCCGGCCGATATTGAAAAAATGATTTCCCTGGCCGAACGGGCTTATGAACTTGAACCTTATGATCCGCAATATGTTGTCCGTTACGGCAGTTTACTTATACGCCATGTCGAAATTGAAAAGGGTATCGGGATTATCGATCGGATCACCGACCTGCGTCCTTTTAGGGAAAGCAGTTACCTGGAACCGGCTTCTATCCGTTTACAAATTGCCGAATTTTACCTGGAAAACAACAACCGGCTTTTAGCGGAAAGGTTCCTTAACGAGATCCTGGAACTTGAGCAGGTGATGAAAGAAAATTATGGTGACAGTGAACCCCTGGCATTCTTTTTGGGCCGGGCCCATTATTTACTGGGAGATTTCAGGTCCGCAGCGCATTATTATGAAAAAGTTGAGGAGAAAGATGATTACTACGATGAAGCCCAAAGTGATCTTGAAGAAATTCGAACTGAAGAGTAATACTCCCGAAAGCTTAGCCAGGGATCATTATATTGACGAAATGATCTCAAAAACAGCACAGTTATCACGGGTACAGGTTATGTTAAAAGGGTTGTTTGCGCTTTCAACTTGTTTCCTGATCCTGATCCCGTTGCTTGTTGCCGCCGGTTGCAATGCCGACCGGTCTAACGCCTTTAGTTCTGAAAATGGCGAAGCAGACTATAAAAATGGAAAGGACGTCAATTTCATGGAAGAAAATATTATTTTAGATGAATCAAAACCCTTGCTCGATCAGAATATACCAAAACACCTGGAAACTGCTACTTTGGCCACGGGCTGATTCTGGGGCCCTGATGCCCGGCTCGGGCAAATGGAAGGTGTTTACAGGACCCGGGTTGGTTATGGCGGAGGCAGCCTGGATAATCCCACTTACCGCAATTTGGGTGATCATACCGAGGTTTTTCAGATCGATTATGATCCGCAGCATTTATCTTACGAAGATATCTTACAGCTGTTTTGGGAAAATCACGATCCGGCCGCAAAGATCTGGTCCCGGCAGTACATGGCCATTATATTTTTCCACAACGCTGAGCAGGAAAAAGCGGCGCGTCGCAGCAAAGAAAAAGTCGAACAGCAAGTAGGTTCCACTATTTATACCGAGGTGCAGCCCTATACCAAATTTTACCTGGCTGAAGATTACCATCAAAAATATTACCTGCAAAATGTACCGGAGCTTGCCGGGGAAATTAAAGCTTACTATCCGGAATTCAGCGATTTTGTCAATTCAACTGTCGCTGCCCGGCTTAATGGTTTAGTTGGCGGTTACGGAGATGCTGCCCTGCTGGAGAAAGAGCTTGACAGCTACGGCCTTTCTTCCCGTGGACGGGAACTGCTGCAGGATATCGTATATTAAACTTAATTACGCTTTTCCGTGCGGTTGGGAGATTATAAGGGTAACACAAGCGCAAAATGGTTATAATTCCCATAATGATTACGCGGGTACATGTTGACAATTAATAAATGGTTAGCTATAGTATGGTTACGATCTAGGTATAAGCAAATTAAAATGGGACAGTTGGGGGACGTAGCTCAGTGGGAGAGCGCTTGATTCACATTCAAGAGGCCGTGGGTTCAAAACCCTCCGTCCCCACCAGCAGAATCAAAGGGTTTTCGGGATGTTAAAAACGCCTGAAAACCCTTTATGCTGCCAGCTGAGAACAACTTAAACAAAACTGATGACTATAATAATGCGCAGAAAGTGATCGATGTTCCAGGACGGTATAAGTATGATTTGAATTTTATAACGGATTTAAAGTAATCTAAATATTTATTAACACAGGAGGGCAAAATAATGGCGGATAAAGAAAAAGGTATGTATTGTCCGATAGCAATGGAGATTTGCAGCGTTGGAGAAGTTGAAGATGAAGACGAAATTCACGATTGTAAATTTTGGAGTGTTATAGATAACGAGTGTGAAATAAAAACATTTTTGTCGACCTTTAAGTTAAGTGGCAGGTAAACAGTTAAGCTGAATTTTTTAAGGGATGCTGCGGAAAGGGATCCGGGCGATTACCTGCGGCAGGTAATAAAGGAGTTGATACCTTTTTGAACGGAGCATTTATAATAATTTTGCTCATGGTTTTGGTTATAAACCTGGCTTTAATTGCCTGGGCTATCACGGATATTATGCAGCGGAAGAGTGTAAAGTACCTGCCAAAGCCGGGCTGGATTGTTCTAATAGCATTTGTCCTTTTCGGGTCGATTATCTACCTTGCGGCCGGCCGGGGAAAAGATTGAGTGCAGTTTTGCAGTGAATTTACACGGAGATCAAGGTTAGCGGTTATGTCGTGTTTTCGGTAACCTGGCTGCTTTCTTGATACCTTTTTGGAACAGCGGCGGCGAAATAATTGGTTCCCCAGACTCCGGCCAGTATTGCTGCAGTTCCGGCAAGATGATACCAGAAAACAAGTTCTCCTCGAAATACTACTCCGGCGGCAATAGCTACCACGGTGACCATATTGGCAAATACAGAACCCTGGGAAGCTGTAATTTTACTGAGGACATAATTATACAGGAAAAAGGCGGCTACTGACGAAAATACTCCCAGGTAAATGATTGCTGTCCACATTTCGGCCAGGGGTGTGAAATAGTTTCCAATGTTACCCGCAGCGATATGCTGGGTCAGGGAAATAATGTTGAAGACCACCGCCCCGACAACCATCATTATCCAGGTTGTTTGTATTGGCGAGTGGTCAACCGAAGCTTTACGGGAAGCGATCACAAAGCTTGCCCCGGCGATAACGGCGATCATTAATAAAAGGGTTCCCAGGGGATTTACCCCGGCAATAGACCGGGCGTCCATATAGATAATGAACAATGCTCCACTTACTGAGGCGATAATAAAAACCAGCTGTATCCAATTAGGGTATTCGCGTAGAAAAAGTGCTGCGAAGATAGCTACGAAAATGGGAATAACCGCAATCATCATCCCGGCATAAGAAGAAGACGTAAGCAGAATACCGGTTGTTTCCGCGGAAAAATATAAGATCGGCTGAAAAAGAGCCAGCGGCAAAAGGCTCAAGTAATCAGCCGGAGCGACATTAATATTTATTGCTCCAAAGGCCCGTAATAGTGCCATGGCTAAAACCGCGGCAGCGAAACGCAGGCCCAGCAAGTGAAAAGGAGCGAGGTGATCCAGCGCTCCCCTGGTAAAAATGAATGAAAAACCCCAGGTGAGGGCTACTCCTACACCGGCCAAATAGGGCAGGTAGCTTTCAACTCTTGACAAAATATCTCAACCTTCTTTCCAGACTATGCATTACTATACAATAAACATTCTCAGCAGGAAAGGGTTATTTGAAAAATTGCTTGTATAAAAATTTTTTTTATATAAAGCTTGAATCCTCTTGATTAAGTTATGTGAAAAAGGCTATTATAATGCAGGGTATAAATTCAAAAAACCATCCAGACAGCCATATGAGCTCACCTGCAAAACGACAACTTTTTATAGGCTGATTAATTCAGGCAGGGACTGGATTTATATAATAGATAAAAAAAGGGGGGTTATTCTTGTGCCGGTTTTAATGAAGACAAAAGTTTCGGTAAAGGCGTTAATGGTGGTGTTGGTGCTTTTACTTCTGTCTGCCGGTTGCAGCAGAACAGTAGTTACCGAGGAATTATTCCTGTCTTACAAAGTTAGAGCAGGAACAGTGCTGGACATTTACAACCCGAACGGAGAGGTAACAATTAGCGGATGGGAAGAAAATGAGGTGGAGATCTCTGTAGTAAAAGAAACTTATCACGGACAGGACGCACTGGATAAAGTCGATATTTTTATTGATATCGCCGAGAAAATGGTTATTGAAACCGAGCACCCTGATTCCCGTAATAATGTAACCGTAAGCTATGAAATTAAGCTTCCTGAAGATGTCCTGGTTGGAGTAGTTGATTGTTCAAACGGAAATATAAATGTGCAGGGTGTAAACGGTAACCCTGTAATTTCCACCTCCAATGGAAATGTAACCGTAAATGAGGTTAAAGGTATAATATCTGCCCGCAGCAGCAACGGCGATCTGATTGTCGGCGAGGTGAACGGCCTGGCCTACCTGCGGACTTCTAACGGTAATATTGAAGCTGATTTGCCTGATGTGCAGGAAGATCTGGAGATTATAACCAGTAATGGCTCCATCGACCTGTTTATCGCTCATGACCTGGCCGTTGATCTTGAGGCAAATACATCAAACGGAAAGATCAGTTATAGCAATCTCGATATCGAGCCTTCTTTGGTGGAGCAGACAGCGCTAATCGGGGAAATGAACGGTGGTGGTCCAAAGCTTAATATCTCTACTTCGAACGGATCGATCGAATTAGCGCAGTTGCATTAACGGGCCAGGGAGAATCAGGGTTAAGCGGTATTGTCCCCTGGCGTGAAGGAACCTCTTGCCGCACTGCTGTGGGCCATTATAACCCACTGGTTATCCTGGCTTTTATTGCCTTAAAATATATCCTGCTTACCCAGTCTTTACACAAGGTTGCTGTTGCTGTCATTATGACAGCGGTGGTTTTAATTGCTGCCAAGCTCCTGGGATCGAACCCGAAAATCTTTGTAACCGCTTTAATAATCGGGACATCGGCTGGCTTTATGATGCCTTCCGGACACCAAATCCCGATGGCCCTGCTGTCCAGAGGCCGGGCAATTACCAGGTTAAAGATTATCTTAAGTATACAGCAGGTCTGGGCTTGCTGATTCTGCTGGTTGTCACTTTCGTTGCTCCCCTAATCTGGCCTTTTTTGAATAAGTATTTGCAGGTAATACAGGGAATATGTCGAAAAGTATGTAACTATATTGTTTAAGATAAAATAATCTGATCCGCTGATTGAAATTCAACTTATTGTGTTGATTAAATTTACCGGGTTGTTAAGGTGAGGGAGATGAAATAATTTGAAAGCAATTAAATTGACCATGTTGCTGTTTATTTCACTTCTGGTTGTAATTGTTTTTGCTGCAGCCGGCTGCAGCCCTGATCGGGAACCAGACGAGGAAGTTATTGATCTAGAAGTTACTGAGCAAATGGAGCCGCCAGATCAAGAGGAAGTTAAAGCCGAAAAGCCGATGCTCACTGCAAATTACTTCTGGCCCTGGATCAGCCATGGCCAGATTGTGCTTTCCAGCGGTGAAATAATTGACGGCCCCAGTTTTTATGAATCAGACATGGGCTTTGTGGCTGAATTTACCGAGGAGTATGATTACAGCGGGCGGTTAGTCTGGTTGGTCGAAAAGACAGATGTTTTTGATCTTCAATGGGCAACGCTTTCTTTTAATGTCGATTATTATGAGCAGAATGAAAAGGCGTTTGATTTTTACCTGACATTCAAGATTGACGATCTTGAGCCCGAACCGGGTGATAAAGGTGTTCAGGAATTTGCAGTGGATCTCGTCGAGGAAGAAAGAGGTTTTGTTGTCGCTATCGACAATATCATTCTGGGCAAAGAGCAGGAAAGCACTTTTGCGACTGACCCCATTAATTATGTGGCCCTGGAAATAGAAGTAAAAGTAGTTGATCAACCTTAAAGAAAAAGGAGTGCTTCATGTTGAATACAATTGATGAAACAGCCGTAAACACAATTCGCTTCCTTGCTGTAGACGCCGTTGAAAAGGCCGGTTCCGGACATCCGGGTCTGCCTATGGGCGGGGCAGCTATAGGCTATACTTTATGGTCCCGGTTTCTTAAGCATAGCCCCGATAATCCCAACTGGCCTGACCGCGACCGGTTTGTTCTTTCAGCCGGTCACGGGTCGATGCTGCTTTATGCCCTGCTTCATCTTTCTGGTTATGAACTTTCATTGGATGAAATAAAAAATTTTCGCCAGTGGGGCAGCAGGACTCCGGGCCACCCTGAATTCAAGCACACCCCCGGTGTAGAAACGACTACCGGTCCACTGGGACAGGGCTTTGCCAATGCTGTCGGAATGGCTGTTGCCGAAAAGCGTTTGTCTGCGGAATTTAATCGGCCGGGCTACCCGCTCGTCGATCACCATACCTACATCTATGCCGGAGATGGCTGTATGATGGAAGGAATTACTTCGGAAGCGGCTTCCCTGGCCGGGCATCTACAGCTCGGTAAGTTAATCTGTTTATATGATGATAACCAGATCACCATCGATGGCAGCACCGATCTTACCTTTACCGAGGATGTCGGCGGCAGGTTTGAAGCTTACGGCTGGCAGGTGCTGAAAGTGCACGAGGGAAACCGGATTGAGCTGCTCACAGAGGCCATTGCCGAAGCGAAACAGGAGGCGGATCGCCCCAGCTTAATTATGATTCGCACCGAGATCGGTTACGGATCTCCCGGAAAGCAGGGAACTGCGGGAGTTCACGGTGCACCGCTCGGATCAGAAGAAACGGTGAAAACTAAACAAAATCTTGGTTGGCCATTAGAACCGGCATTTCATGTCCCCCCGGAAGTTTATTCGCACTTTGTCAAATATAAAGAGTCTTTGAATGCAAGGAAGGAAGAGTGGGATGCTCTTTATAGTGATTACCGCAGTGAATATCCTGAGCTGGCGGAAAAGTGGGAGGCCTGGTTTTCCGGAGAAGTGCCGGATAAATTAGCTGACGATCACCGGCTGTGGGATTTTGGCGATCAATTACTGGCTACCCGGGCCGCTTCAGGTCAGGTAATGCAGGTGTTAGCTGAATACCTGCCCAACATGTTTGGCGGCTCGGCAGATCTGGGCGGTTCCGTCGGTACTTTTTTAGAAGGACGGGGTGATTTTCAGGCCGCTAATCCCACCGGCAGCAATATTTACTTTGGGGTCCGCGAGCATGCCATGGCTGCAGTTCTTTCAGGCATATTTCTTCATGGCGGCCTGCGTCCCTTCGGTTCAACATTTCTCGTATTTTTTGATTACATGAAACCGGCGGTCAGGCTGGCGGCGTTGATGGGCCTGTCCGTGGTCTTTATTTACTCACATGACAGTTTCGCTGTCGGTGAAGATGGTCCTACGCACCAACCGGTAGAACAACTGTCCAACCTGCGCTCTATCCCCAATATGCATGTGCTCAGGCCGGCAGACGGCGCAGAAACTGCGGCGGCCTGGCTGCACATCCTGAAGCGCCGCTGCGGTCCTTCAGCCCTGATCCTATCCCGCCAGAAGCTTCCTCAACTGACCGGAACGGGTAAAAAAGCTCTCCGGGGTGGTTATATTATCAGCCGGGAAAAAGGTGAAAAATCTGATTTGATCCTGGTTGCCAGCGGTTCTGAGCTTAATCTCGCTTTGCAGGCTCAGAAAGAACTGCAGGATAAAGGTTATGCCGTGCGTGTGGTCAGCATGGTCAGCCGGGAACTGTTCCTGGCCCAGGACGAAGATTACCGGGAAGAAGTATTACCGGCTGCAGTGGAACGAAGACTGATTGTCGAGGCGGCTCTACCCATGGGCTGGGAAAGTTTTACCGGTCCTAAAGGAGCGGTGTTCGGCATCGATGATTTTGGAGCATCGGCACCGGGGTCGGTGGTGATGGAGAAGCGGGGGATGAGCGCCGCTAATCTAGTTGATAGAGCAGAGCAACTGCTTACAAAAAAATAACAAGCATAATTTAAAACCGGTAAACACCGATCAGACCTTTCAATCTACTTTAATTATAAAATAACGGGCTCTAATCACTTATCAAAATTCTTACTATTGTTGTTCAGCTCCCAAATTTCTTATATTTACAGCAAAAACAATTTTGTAATTGTATGGTTATTTAAAGGGATAAGCCGGCTAAAGAATCAAAGTTTGAAGGTATTGAACCGGAACTGTTGCAGCTGGACCAGGATTTATATGAACAGGATTTCTAGTATATGAAGGCAGGATCGCGCAGGAACCCGGTATTTAAAGGTTTTATGGTTGTTTTTAGGAACCGGTGTTATAAATTCCCGCTAGTTATAGTCAACAAGAAATGGCTCCGTCTTGGCGATATGGCGGCCAGGGCCCAGGTAATTAATGTTAAAGACTATTGCTGAGGAAAGTGAATAAACAAAGGCATTATCAATTGTAATCGAAAAGCGGGCAAGAAGTTGCCGGATATTTCGTTTGGATATTCTTTCAGGCGCCGGGCGCTTATTGATCTATCCATTAGCTTCAGGGCATGCTTACATCACCAGGCACAACCTGCTAAGCGGTAATAAAGTCCTTAAAGGCTGGGTGGTTTCCGGCAAGTAAGCAGTCCTGGAAGTGACAGTAAGTGCTGGTAGTAAAACTGTTTGCACTGTGTATTAAGATATTTAGTTGTTTGGGGGGAGCAGCAGTGGATAATAAATCAACAGGCCCCGCTAAAAGCGGATCACCGGGGCTGGCGGGAAGAAAAGTTCTTTTTATTATTGTGCCTGTCACCATCTTTATTGTTTTACTGTCCGGTAATATTTTTTTGCTAAGCGAGAGAGCAGAAAATGAAATAATGCTTGCAAAGCTAAACGAAAAATTGGAAGATGTAAATGAGGACAAAGCATCGCTTGAAGATGACATTGAAGCATTGAAAAAAGAGATGTGCGCAATTAAAGCAGAAGAAGAGGTAAAGAAAGAAAAAGAGGAAATATTTGAGTTGGAGGGTCTGGTGGAAGTAAGGGATTTTGATGCCACTATTGAGGTTAATCTGCTTTACGCCTCGGAAGAGAACTTTACGGGGCAGCAGCTATATCCGGTGGAGGTTTGCCTTTTGCAAAGGGGCACTGCTGAAAAACTGGCTGCTGCAAATGATCAGTTTGCCAAAGACGGTTATCGCCTGAAAATCTGGGATGCTTACCGGCCCCTGGGCGTGCAAAAGAAATTATGGGAGTATATGCCAAACGGCATATACGTGGCTGACCCGGAAGTAGGTTCAAATCACAACCGCGGCGCTGCTGTTGATGTCACCCTGGTCGATGAAAAGGGCGAGAAATTAAAGATGCCCACCTGTTTCGATGTTTTTACAGCAGAGGCCTCGCGCAGTTATCCGGATATGCCTGAAGAAGCCAGGAATAATATGGAGTACCTGACTGAAGTAATGGTTAGAAACGGTTTTACAACCATTGAAAGTGAATGGTGGCATTTTAATGATGCTGATGTCGGAAAATATGCACTGCAGGACCTTGCTTTGGAGGAATTTGTCAACGAATACTTTTCCCGGTGACTGGGCAGATGAATTATTATTTTTAATCGGGGCTTGGCAGGGATATGGTTCAAGAAATAGAACTAAGTTATGAATAGTATGGCCTGTTATATCAATTACTTGGATAATATAAACATTCAGGCTGAGGTTTAGTTTCAGGGGAGGAAACAGCTGAAATGAGTAGGACGACCAAAAAAAGGTGCTTTCCACTCTGGATTATATTCATACTTGTTATTTTAGTAATTGGTTTGCCGGCGGTGTTGCTATACTCTGATATACCGGATCTTTCAAAATACGTGCTTGATGACAGCAAGCCCGAACCTGTGGACGAGCCTGATAACACTCGTGCTGAATTGGAAGAAGAAGAGCCTGGGGAGGATTACGAGCGCGAAATTTCCGATCCTTTTGAAGATGATAACCAAAAAGAGGTTGAAAACAAGATCACAGAAGAAGGTAGCGAAGATAAAGAAGAACTTGTTAACGATAAAAACGATTCTGATCACGATCATGAATCAGATTTAAAAGTGGTTTCTGATGGAGATTACCTTTTAACCCTGGTTACGAAAGAAACAACCCTGAAAAGTAGATATGTGCCTTCCAATCTTCAGCCGATTCCTTCTTACATGAATCCTTCTTACGACATGCAGTTACGAGAGGAAGCCCTCTGGCACTTGAAAGAATTATGGGATGCGGCCAACGAAGAGGGCGTAACTTTAAGTATTCGTTCTGCTTACCGCAGTTATGCCACTCAAAAGCGTATATTTGAAAATTTTGCCGACCAGCATGGAGAAAAAGAAGCTAACCGGTTTAGCGCCCGGCCCGGACAGTCCGAACACCAGCTGGGCACCACGGTCGATTTTGGGGGCAGCAATGTTGATTTTTCGGCTGAGTTTGGCCAAACGGATCAAGGGCGGTGGTTAGCCGAAAATGCCCACTCCTTTGGCTTCGCTATGAGCTATCCCGAAGGTAAAGAGCATATTACCGGTTATGTCTACGAACCCTGGCATTACCGCTATATCGGGGTTGATGAGGCCGTTGAGTGGAAGGAATCGGGTCTGACGCTCAAAGAGTACTTAGAAAACCAGCCGCAGTATTTTGATTAACCCGGGTTCTTGTAGTTTGGCTCAACCTGTAATTGTTTATTAATACTTGCAATTTAGAGAAGAATACCTTATTATTGTCTTTAGAATGAAATGTGTTGATGATGGAACGAATGTCTTATAATTAATGATCTATTTAGGAGGTTTTATTATGACTAACGGAATGCAGTTAAGCCAGGATGATAAAACGTTTGGAATGCTGGCTCATCTCGCGGCCCTGGCCGGATTTGTAATTCCTTTTGGCAACCTTATCGGCCCGCTGATAGTCTGGTTAATGAAAAAAGACCAGTCTTCATGGGTTGATAAGCAGGGCAAGGAATCATTAAATTTCCAAATCAGTGTGAGCATCTATGCTATTGTTGCCGGTATCCTGACTCTTATACTTATCGGGATTTTATTACTGATTGCAGTGGGCATATTTTCCCTGGTTATGATCATTATCGCCTCTGTCAGGGTAAGCAATGGAGAGGATTTTAAATATCCACTCAGTATTCCATTTATCAAATAACTGGCAGTTACTAGATCCTAATTTCAAAAAAAGGATAGGCTTAAAAAAACCTTTAACCTGTCCTTTTTGTAACTCTAAAGCGCTATTTGTTCAAAATAAAGCTCTACATTTCCGGGTGACTTGGCAAAATATTTTTGACGGTCTGATCTTAATTATGATCTGGTCAAACCGGAAAAAGGAGTGTTTTTAACATGCAAAAAATAGTTCTAATTGAACCGCAATCGAAAGAAGACCATGTCTATAAACATGTGCGTATGCCCCGACTGGGTCTTCCTCTTCTGGGTACTCAGCTGCAGGAAGCGGGCTATGAAGTCAATTTTTACCTCGGAACAGGTGATTCTCTGCCCTGGTCGAATATTTTTAAGGCTGACCTGGTAGGGATTTCAACTACAACAGCTACTTGTCGAGAGGGTTATCAGATTGCCGGGCTACTGCGAGCCAATAACATTCCGGTGGTCATCGGCGGGATTCATGCCTCTTTTATGCCCGATGAAGCCGTACAGTTTGCCGATTATATTGTCCGGGGTGAAGCGGAGTATAGTTTCCTGCCCCTGGTCCGCTCCATTGAAGCCGGGGAGCTTCCACAAGATATCCCCGGTGTTTCTTACTGGGTGGATGGTGAACCGGTGCATAATCCACCGGAACAATTCAAGGTGGACATGGATACAATTCCCATCCCCGATCTCACTTTGATGGAAAAATCTTCATCAATGCGTACCATTCCGGTAATGACTTCACGAGGTTGCCCTTATAACTGCACTTTTTGCTGTGTTACCCAGATGTTTGGCCGCCGCTATCGCTACCGTTGTACGGAAAGCATCCTGGAAGAACTGGCCCAATATGAAGGAAAGCATATATTTTTCTGTGATGATAATTTTGTTGCCGATCCCAAACATAGCAGAGAACTGTTAAGGGAAATGATCGATCGGAATATTAACCTGAAAGGATTTGGAGCGCAGGTCCGGGCTGATGCCGCTTTCGATGATGAATTGATGGAGCTGATGACCCGGGCGGGTTGCAGTATTGTTTATATCGGTTTTGAATCGATTAATCCTGAAACACTGAAAGGATATAACAAACAGCAGTCTGTTGATGATATTAAAGAATCGATTCGCCGTTTCCACGAGTACGGTATTAGAATTCACGGTATGTTTGTATTTGGTGGCGATGCCGATACCGCAGATACGATCAGGGAAACTGCTGACTTTGCTCTGGAAGCCAAGATTGACAGTATTCAGTTTATGATGCTTACTCCTATGCCGGGCACTCCCCTTTATGAGCAATTGGAAAGCGAAGGCAGGATCATTACTTACGACTGGTCGCTTTACGAAGGCCAGCATGCTGTTTTTAAACCGGTTATGATCTCTCCCGAAGATCTGCAG
This sequence comes from Syntrophomonadaceae bacterium, assembly GCA_007130825.1. GTDB lineage: Bacteria > Bacillota > Dethiobacteria > DTU022 > DTU022 > B1SED10-74M. The sequence goes on from SLRT01000033.1 coordinate 61,217, forward strand.
AATGAAACAGTTAAAGCGTTAAAAAAGTTTTATTCACTTACTAACATATTTGACAATGTTACCACCACCGGTTGGGCATCTGCACTCCACCGGGCAATCGGATGGGGTTTAACCAGGCATTTTGCGTACCAAAACCGCTGGTTTGTTCAATTTCTCAAAAACCAGCAATATGCCAACCCCCAGCCGGTTACTCTTTTTGAACATTTGCTGCAGGTTCCTGATAAAGCTGACCGAACATCGCAAACAACCACTTCGCCGCTTAAAGTATCGCTCACAGAGCAACAAGGGGTATTATACCTCAAGTTAAAGGGGTTTGCCGGCAGCTTGCATCTAAGGGAATTAAAACGGACGCTAAAAAAACTTCCCCGCCACTGCAGCCAGATGGTTGTCAATACTGAAGGCCTGCGTTTTGTATCCGAAAAAACAGCAGCCGGTTTTGCCGCTTATCTAGAAAAACTCGGTTCCAGGGTGCGCCGGCTGCAGGTAATAACTGCTGCCGAAAAACAGGCCCGCATTTTCCTAAACTGGAAAAGAAAAAGCCGTATCAAGCTTCCGCGCTTCGAAGTCCGGGTTTACAAACACTGACTCCATGTCAGGGAACAAACCCGCCAGGGACGTGTATATACCAGGAGGATAAGGATCTAAGGCTGTATACCATGGGGCGAAGTGGAACTTAACCGCTATCTGTACATTACTAGCGAACCTGAGAAGCAAGTCCGCCTCAAGAAGTATTATAAAGGATGAACAACAGCAGGAAATGTTTAGTAGATATTGGAAGAGTTGTTTTTCATAAGGCAGGCAGACAAGTGAACTATTAATAACTTTGAATATCAAATTATATTTATGCCCTGCAAAAATAAGCGTCCAGTTTATTGCTTATTTTGGTTAGGGCGAATATTACCAGGTCATCATCAGGTTCCAAAACCGTATCACCATGCGGGATAATAATCTCCTCACCCCTAACAATAGTTCCAATAAGCATTCCTTTAGGAAAATTTGCATCGACAATTTTCTTGCCGGCCACTTTACAGGATCCTGGAACAACCAGCTCCAGCACCTCTGCGTCTTCCCCTTTTAAATGAGAGAGGTTACGCAAATCCCCTTTACGGGTAAAGCGCAAAATTTTGTAAGCTGTCATTAAATAGGGATTAACGTAATTATCAATACCTGCTGCAGCATACACGTAAGTATATTCATTATTTGAAATTCCAGAGATTATTTTATTGCATCCCAACTTCTCTCCCATAATTGCTGCTATTATGTTGGTGCGATCATCTTCTGTGACTGTTACCAGAACGTCTGCCTCGGAAATCTCTTCTTCGTTATAATAGGTCAATTCGGATGAATCACCCTGCAGGATTACAGTTTTGTGAAGATTTCTTTTGAGTTCTTCGCAACGTTTTAAGTCTTTTTCCACCAGCTTAACTTGAAACTTTGGTCCCGAATTATTCTCCAGCATTTGCGCAAGAGTATATCCTACAGTTCCGCCTCCAAGAATAACTACTTTTCTGATCCTTTTGTCTTCATGGTGGAAAAGCCAGCTTGCTTTGCGCATAACTTTCACATTGCCGATTAAATAAACTTTATCATCAGGTTTTACGATATCTTTGCCGGAGGGAACAATAAAACTGCCATCGGGCCTTTTTATGCCCACAACAATACAACCTTTTGGCAGTGGCATTTCCTGGAGGTTTTGCCCTGTCATCTCCGCTTTTTCGCTTACCGTGATTGAAAGCATCATTACTTTGTCTTTGGAAAAATACTCAATATCTGCGGCTTCGGGGTAGTGAATCATTCTTGATATTTCTAAAGCTACCGCTCTTTCCGGATTTATAACATAATCAACGCCTATCTCTTCCTTGGAAAAGCCAGTGTCAGCTATGTTGCGATGACTTTCGGGATTTCTTACCCGCGCTATTGTAGTAGGCACTTTTGCCCTATCGGCCATCATGCAAGCCATTAAATTAAGCTCATCTATTTGGGTTACCGCGATAAAAATATCTGCGGAACTTATGTTTGCTTTTTCCAGAGTAGCCATATTGGCCCCATCTTGATTTATAACCAGAACATCGAGGGTTTTCCCCAACTCTTTGGCTGTAACGGGGTCTTTTTCCACTATGACAACAGAGTGGTTCTTTTTATGTATATTTGCAGCCAGTTCTCTTCCTACTTTGCCTCCGCCAATAATAACAATATGCATTACCCAGGGCTCCTTTTGCTTAATCAAACAGCCTAAATTATACTACGAGCTTACTCCATTTGTAAACCAGCGGGGAAACAGCTTTTTTAGGTTCTGGTAGAACTTTTCTGAATAGGCGGGGGCTCTGTGGAAAAGAAGCACGCCAACCAAAGCGGTAACTAATATATAAATACCACAGAAAACACGAAGTAAAGGATCTGCCAGGACAGCAATAACGACGGAAAATTCTCCACGCTGTCCCAGAGAAAAGGCTGCTCTTAAACTTCCTTTCCGGGTCAAACCATATTTCCTGCCGCCGAAAAAACCTACCAGCAGTTTGGCTGTTAACCCCCATACTATCAGGATCAGTAAAAATCCCGGCATTATAATCCCGGCATCAATAGATATAGAGGTGCCAAACCAGAAAAAGAAAAATGGCAAAGTAACATTTTTCAAGGGATTAATTAAGCTGCTTAGTTCTTCTGAAGCAAGGGTTTCTGAAAGGATCACTCCGGCCAGAAAAATCCCTAAAAGCTTGGATAACCCCAGGTAAACAGCTGATCCTGCTAAAGTGAACGCCACCGCCAAAGCAAATAAAAGGATGAAGTCTTTTGAAATATAGCGATTAACGAATAATTCCAGCTTTCGGAAACCATATATGGCAATAAAAATCGAAACCAGGATCAACAGAAGAACCCTGATCGCTATAGCTGCAATATCCCCTCCGCTAATACTACCTGCCTGGCCAAAACCTACCAGGAAGGATACCATGATTGGCGCCACAATATCTTCAAAAATCAAAAGTCCTTCTTTAAACTCTGCTTCAGGGGTATTGGCTCTATTTGTGTCTTCAAGCATCCTCAGGGTCATCGATGAACTGCTGGCATAGGCAATGCCCCCGATGATCAGGGCGGCAAATAAGTCAAATCCGAATAATAAGTAAGCAATTAAAAAACTTACTCCGAAATTAAGAACAACATCCATTGTTCCGACTTGCCAGATTCTGCGAGAAATGTTAAGCAGATGGTTTAAAGGATATTTTAATCCCAATAGAAAAAAAAGGAGCATAATCCCGATGTCTGCCACATGATTAACTACATTGTCCATGTTTTCGGTGAGAAAGGCTGACAATACAATGCCAAGAAAAATATATCCTAATAAAGAAGGCAGGTGTATCCTTTGGAAAAGATAGTTTACAGCAAAAAACAAAAATAATACAAGCCCAATATAAATAAACTCCATTTAGTCCTCCCACAAAAACCGGCACTATACCGGCTGAAACCGCTTAAAAAGCTTTGTTCGTCTATAATTTTAAAAAGCTCAATTTCTAATCGGTCGGAGCTAATATGAAATATTAATATGAAACAGTTTATTCAAGCAACGATACTGTATAATTTTGTTAAAACTTAACGGGCGATATAGCTTCGCCCACCAAATTGTATTATACCTGTTTTTATAAAAACTGCAACATACAAAAAAAAAGAAGGACTACCATGATTACCTGACGAATTTTTAAACATTGAAACCTAATGCTCCTTTCTTGGGAGTTCGGCTACAACACCGTAAGAGGTCTCTTTCTATTTCCAACCCCTTATTACCTACTTATTACCTACTTAAAGTTTACACTACCACAAGCCCCTGCTTTTTTGCTGCCAGCGTGGGTTTATTGTATTATAAAGTAATGAGATAATACTGATTATACCACCAGTGGTACAATCAGAGCATTGTTATTGAAGAAAGGGTGGCTGTTATTTGCGCCGCAGCGACAGAAAGTGGTTTTTAACCCGGGTTAAAAGAACAATCTATGACTTTCAGATGATCAATCAGGGAGACAGGGTGGCAGTTGGCATATCCGGAGGAAAAGACAGTGCCGTTTTGCTTTATATCCTGGATATATTTCGCAGTCATGCCCCTTTTGACTTTGACTTACAGGCTATATATATCCACCTGGGCTGGGATGTCGAGCTGGAACCTCTGCACCGGTTGGCCCACAAGTTAAATGTTGATCTCCATATAGAAGAAACGGCAATTTCCCGCATTGTTTTTGAACGCAGGCATGAAAAGAACCCCTGTGCCCTTTGCGCCAACATGCGCCACGGCGCCCTGCACCAGGCTGCCATCAAGCTGGGCTGCAACAGGGTAGCACTTGGCCATCACCTTGATGATGCCATACAGACCTTTATGCTTAATCTTATTTATACCGGCCGGATGGATACCTTCAAACCGGTTACCTACCTGGATCGAGCCGATCTTTTCCAGGTCCGCCCCCTTATTCAGCTGCCGGAAAGCACCCTAACTGCTCTTTCCCGGCGGGAAAAGCTTCCCCTACTAAAAAACCCCTGCCCGGTCAGCGATAAGACCAAGCGCAGCGAGATGAAACAGCTATTAAATGAAATGGCAGAACGCTACCCCGATTTGCGTGAAAAATGGCGCGCCGCCCTGATGAGTAGTCCGTACTGGAACAAATAAACCTCTCAAATTTGTGATTTGACTAACCGGATAATGCTTCTGGATATAATCCCCGTTCTCAGAAATCTTGTTTCCCGATAATTCTAAAATCTATTAGTTTAGCATACAGAAGGTTACCTGGCTGTCGGTGCCGGGCTCCCGGAATAAGACGATCCTAGCGGTTTTGTTCCTGCCTACGTTTCCGAACTGGCCTTTACCCCGGAAAACAAGGTAGCAGTTACCTGCGTGCCGGCAATCATGATCAGGTTTGTCCTGCAGGAGCTGGATAAACTCGGGTTTATCCCCGGGCAGGTCCACACTACCCTCAAAATGCGCAAGATATGTTGGATAGGTAAATGTGGGTGCTGTAACCTCGGCCCCATCTACGTCTGCAAAGATGGGCCGGTATTCAGCCTAGCCCGCTCAACGCTTTGCCAGCCGAATATTAAATGAACATAAACAACAGGTTTGATGCAAGCTAAGGGCTCAACCAGGGTTTTAAGGCAGTTGAGCCTTTCTGATTCAGAAAGGCTGTTATCATGCGGTGATATCTGAGAAATTGCATTCGGGTATGATATAATCTAATAAATAGCACAGTAGAAAGGGGTTTACAGCAATCAATCAAAAAGCACTCCAGGAGTTGTTAAAAGCGGTCCAGGCCGGCGATGTCAGTGTCGAACAGGCTGTGGAGCGCCTGCGCATGCTCCCTTATGAAGATATCGGCTTTGCCCGGGTTGATCACCAGCGTTACCTGCGCCGTGGTTTCCCCGAAGTGATCTATTGTCCCGGAAAAACCACAGAACAGGTTGTGTCCATTTTCGGCAGACTGGCTGCATCCGGCGGAATTGTCCTGGCTACGCGGGCTGAACCGGCAGTTTTTGAAGCGGTTAAGGCTGAATATCCGAACACAGAATACCACCAAGAAGCAAAAGCTTTGGTCCTTCGCGGCGAATCAGACCCGGAACCTGCCGGCTGCGTGGCTGTTGTTTCTGCGGGAACAGCGGACCTGCCGGTGGCCGAAGAAGCAGCGCTAACAGCCGAGCTGATCGGCAGCCACGTCGAACGTCTTTATGATGTCGGAGTGGCCGGCATTCACCGCCTCTTTGACAACTGGGACAAGCTCAGTAAGGCGCGGGTAATAGTCGTCGTCGCCGGCATGGAAGGAGCCCTGGCCAGCGTGGTCGGGGGCCTGTCTGCTAATCCTGTGGTTGCTGTTCCCACCAGTGTCGGTTACGGAGCCCACTTTGGCGGGATTGCTCCCCTGCTGACCATGTTGAACAGCTGCGCTTCCGGAGTAGCCGTGGTCAATATTGACAATGGCTACGGCGCCGGTTACATCGCCGCTTTGATCAACCGCGCGGGGGAAGGAGCGGCAGGTGATGCGCTATAGACAGCCCTGATAATAAAGCCGGCAAGAAAACCGGAAATAGGATTATTTACTTCGATTGCTACAGCGGGATCAGCGGCGATATGACCCTCGGCGCTTTACTGGACAGCGGGTTGGAGTTCGGGCGCCTGGAGGAATTACTGGGCGGACTAAAATTGCCGGGCTACAGCCTGGAAGCGAAAAAAGTAAGCCGGGGCGGAATTGCCGGAACCAGGCTCCTGGTGCACCTGGATAATAAATCGGTTGCGGAAAGGCACCTGAACGATATTTTGAAAATTATCGATCATGCCGATCTTCCCCCGGAGGTGGGTGAAAACAGCACCGCTGTTTTTAACCGCCTGGCTGAAGCCGAAGCGGCGGTCCATGGTATACCGGTGGAAAAAGTGCATTTCCACGAGGTCGGAGCGCTCGATGCCATTGTTGACATTGTCGGTACCTGTGCCGCTTTATTTTTGCTCCAAGCGGATCAAGTCGTTTGTTCACCGCTTCCGGTGAGCAGAGGTGAAGTAGAATCAGCACACGGCAGGCTGCCTCTGCCTGCGCCGGCTACCCTGGAGCTTTTGACGAAGCGGCAGGCGCCTGTTGAGGGCCGTGAATCCGGGCATGAACTGGTCACCCCGACCGGTGCGGCCCTGGCGGTCACCCTGGCTGATTATTTTGGACCTTTCCCAAATTTTAACATTGAATCTGTCGGCTACGGGGCCGGGAGTATTGATCCCGGATATCCCAATTACCTGCGTGTTTTGCTTGGCTATATTGAATCGGAAGCCGCTGTTTACGAAGAAGAGATGGTTTTAATTGAAACCAATTTGGATGACCTCAAACCGGAAATTTACAGCTACCTGATGGAAAAGCTGTTTGATGCCGGGGCCCTGGATGTCTATTATATTCCCGTACAGATGAAAAAAAACCGCCCGGGGGTCCAACTAACCGTCCTTTCTCCACCGGCTAAATTAAAATCCCTGCAGGAACTGGTTTTTTTTGAGACCACTACCCTGGGTTTCCGCCGGAGCTCCGTGCGCAAACTTATGCGCCCACGGGCCGTGAAAACGGTGCAGACCAAATGGGGCGCGGTTAAAGTCAAGTATACTCCCGTCCCCGGCAGAGATTTTCCCCTGCAATTTTCCCCTGAATATGAAGACTGCCGGACTGTAGCTGTGCACTCCGGCCTCCCGCTAAAAGAAGTCTACCGGCTGGTTGAGTATAATTTCAGGAACCAGTATTCCCCGAAGTAAACACAAAAAACATGAGCGCAACGCTTTATTGGCAATTAAAGTGTGAATATTGTTGACATATTTAATATTTTGTAATATAAAGAAGTGAAAGGAGGAATATTAGATGGAAGATAATTTATTGTTGGGACAAATCAGGCAGGTAAAACGAGCATTCCTCCAGGCTAACAAAAATGGTTATGCCCTGGAGGAAGGTACCAAAGAAATCGCTGAAATAATAGGTTCAGCGGCATTTGTTATAGATAAAAATGGAATGCTTTTGGCTGGTCAC
>SLRT01000067.1 GCA_007130825.1 Syntrophomonadaceae bacterium
TGTTGCAGATACAATTAAAGCACGCTTAAACATAAGCTACTCCTCCATTTATCACCAATGTGTGATCAATCTAAAATAAGCCTGTTAATCTATGCTCATATGTTACCATCACCTGGCATGCTATGTCAACAGTTGTGTAGTCCATACTAAAATATGAGTACGCGTCCTGCCGTATCGCTTTTCTCTACTTGCTAGAATTAGTTGGTATTTTCGAACTCCCCCCCACCCAGGTTGAACGGCGGATACCTTTGAGAGAGGCCTGCCACAAAAAGCTGAACCTGCAGTATTTTTTGCATGTATCCCATCACAAAATTATACATTCCGTCAGGATACCTGGCCGTAAAAATTGCCAAAACCCACATAAAAAACAAAACAAATATCGCCAAAAAGCCCCAAACAGATAATATAACAAAATGGGGAATAAGTATAAAGTAACGGCCAATTACCCGAAGAATTATTATGCGCGAAACTCTATCGGGATTCTGAGCTTTACTAATAACGGGATGCTCCAAATTAAACTTTTCTTTTGATCTACGAGTATCAGGCTGTTTTACTTCTGTTGATGCGAAATCTTCTACCCCATCCCATGGAAGGGGATTGGCTTGAACCTGCTGCTCCAAGTTGACCATCTGATTCTTTAAATCCGCTAGCTGATGTTTAAGCTCCTGGTTTTCTTTCTCCAGTTCCGGAATCCTTTCTTTTTGAGGTGCAATTGGCTGATTATCTCCTATAAATTTACCATCTTTCCATTCACCGATACGTTTTTTCCCATCCGGATATGTAAGTGTTCCCCAGCCATTTGGTTTATTATCTTTCCATTCACCCTCATACTTCATTCCGTCCGGACGGGTCAATATCCCCTGACCGTGTCTCATGCCGCCTTTCCATTCACCTTCATACTTTTTCCCGTCCGGGTAAGTATAAGCCTCTCGATTCACGTTAATCCTCCTCTCATTTTAATATTTTAAAGTGTAAACATTCGACAAATAATATTAATTTCCTACTGATTATAACCAATATTTCCATTCATTGATAAATCTTTTTTAATTAATAGGGGCTGAACAGGAATGGTCGGGAGGCAGTAGTTGTGAAAACCGATTTGCTTGACTATCAACCGTTAAACAGTGGGGGGGTAAAAAGGCAAATAATGCTCTAAACGGAGCACGGGGCGCAGTTATTTACGCCCCGTGTTCATGTAAATCTTATTTTTGTTGAGCAGGTAATCTCCGGTTGAGCTATTTGCCCGGTAAAATGTGGTGACCCCTAGGGGATTCGAACCCCTGTTGCCAGCTTGAAAGGCTGGTGTCCTAACCGATTAGACGAAGGGGCCAAGATATGGTGGGCCCACCAGGGCTCGAACCTGGGACCAACCGGTTATGAGCCGGTAGCTCTTCCAGCTGAGCTATGGGCCCACATCGTCTACAATTATTGCTAACCCCTAACAGCTATATGAGTTTAACATACCATTCAGATTCTTGTCAAGAACCTGCAGGCAAGTTAAAATGAAAAACAGAGTTTTATAACAGGAGGTTAACCACATGTATGAATCAATTACAGAATTTGATTTTACTCTTTCCGAAGAAGATGTGTTGAAAGGCCAGGGAATCGATCCGAACCGCGCTTCCCCTAAATTATTTAGCAAGGCGGGAGAAGTAATCAAAGAAGCGAACTCGCTTATTAAACCAGCTGCAATGTATACAATTGTTGAAGTAAACAGCTTTGAACATCAGCGGATAACTTTTGAAGGAGGAAGTTTCGAAGGACCGCTGGTAGCCAAAGCGATGGCTGGTGCAGAACACCTGAACATAGCGATCTGTACGATCGGGGGAGAACTGGAAAAAAGGGTAGAAGAAATAATGAACGAAAACCCGATCATGGGAGTAACGCTTGATGGCGCCGGTATAGCCGCTGTGCGTAAGGTATCGCAAACAATTGAAGATATAATCAGCGAACTTGCCTGCGAACTTGACACCTCCCTGGGCATGCGAGCCCAACCCGGACAGGAGGGGTGGCCGATTGAACAACAGCGCCTGGTTTTTTCCATCCTTCCCGCTGATAAAATTGGCGTTCATTTAACTGAAAGCTGTCTGATGATCCCCAGGAAATCAGTTTCTTTTATTATCCCACGAGGTAAAGAACTAAGCAGCAGTGTAATACCATGTGACTTTTGCTCAAAACGAAACCGCTGCGAGTGGAGGAAAGAAAAGCAAAGCAGCTAATAAAAAAACATAAAATTGGCTCCCCAGGCAGGATTCGAACCTGCAACCTACCGGTTAACAGCCGGTCGCTCTGCCGTTGAGCTACTGAGGAGCATTATCACCATAAGCATTATACTGAATAGAAGTGAACCCGTCAAGAGTTAGTTTTATATTGTTCACCAAGTATTGTGCTGGTGGTCATTTTTATTCTAAGTAATCGCGCAGGCGCTTACTGCGCATCGGATGGCGCAATTTTCGCAGCGCTTTCGCTTCAATTTGGCGGATTCTCTCCCTTGTTACACCAAAATACTGACCGACCTCTTCCAGGGTCCGCGAGCGACCATCATCAAGGCCGAAACGCAGGCGCAGTACTTTTTCTTCCCTGGCGGACAGAGTATCTAAAACATCTTCCAGCTGCTCTTTAAGCAGTTCAAAGGCAGCGGCATCGGCAGGGGCCTGGGCTTCATGGTCTTCAATGAAATCACCAAGGTGGCTGTCGTCTTCTTCACCAATCGGCGTTTCCAGCGATACCGGTTCCTGGGCAATCTTTAAAATTTCACGGACCCGATCTTCACTGATGTTCATTTCCTCGGCAATTTCTTCCGGTAAAGGCTCCCGGCCGAGGTCCTGGACCAGCTGACGGGAAATACGGATCAACTTGTTAATAGTTTCAACCATGTGCACAGGAATGCGGATCGTCCGCGCCTGGTCAGCTATCGCCCTGGTGATAGCCTGCCGGATCCACCAGGTAGCATAAGTGCTAAATTTATAACCTTTACGGTAATCAAATTTTTCTACCGCTTTTATCAGACCCAGGTTGCCTTCCTGGATCAGGTCCAAAAAGAGCATTCCTCGCCCCACATATTTTTTCGCTATGCTGACGACCAGGCGCAGGTTGGCCTCTGCCAGGCGTCGCCTGGCATCTTCGCTGTTTTGTTCTATCGCCTGCGCTAATTCAACTTCTTCTTCAGAGGTAAGCAGTGGAATCTTACCAATCTCTTTTAAGTACATACGGACCGGATCGTTGACCGTAACCCCTTCAGGCACGGTAAGAAGTTCACTTGATTCCTTCTTAACTACTTCCTCTGCATCGACATCATCAGGCGCTGCCTTAACATCAGCAGTTGTGTCATCAGTTATATCTATCCCTTGCTGGGCTAATTTATCATAGAAGTTGTCAAGCGCATCCACTGAAAGATCATAGGGCTGAAGGGTTTCAATGATTTCCTTATAATTGAGTGACCCCTTATTCTTGCCGCGCTCAATTAACTCCTGTTGAGCATCTTCCAGGGAGATTGTTTTCTCTATGTCTTTAGCCATTGAAATCCCCTCCTTTTCATAAAGGTTAAGAGCTGCCATCTTTTCTTCCTAACAAATGCTGGTGCTCTCTCAATAATTCTTCAATCTGCTCATCGGAACCCTGCAGCTCCAATTCTTTTAACTTTTTCTGCAATTCTCGCTGCTTTCTCTTGGCCCAAACCTGATAAAGCTGGTTAATACAATCCTCTGTCATACGTTTCGCGGTTTGGGGCTGTAATTCCTGCAAAGAAGGATCGGTTACCGCTTCTGTTATCAAATTAGTTACCTGCGGGTCTTCAAACCGGTCCAGCAGTTTATCAGCTCCGGCTAATGTTTCGCTGGACGTATGCTCAAAAATAGCCTCAATAATTTCCCTGACCCGCAAGTCCTCAATGAAATCCAGTTGTAAATGACTTCGACCTTGTTCGGCTATTTCCTTGCTTTGAAGCATTAAAGATATTAATATTTTTTCAGCAGGCCGGATGTTAATCTTTTGATTTTTTTCCGGCAGCTCCGTTTTTCCTGCTTCATGGTACCGAGTACCCCTTCTCCGCCTTTTCTTAAGTTCACTGCGCAGGGCATCTTCATCCACACCAAGCTCTTCAGCAGATATTTTCAGGTAATAATCTTGTTCAATATGATTAACCGCTGTCAGCAAAATATTCATCAACTCTTCTGTATAATCCATTCTTTCTTTATCTGAAGACAAATCAAATCTTTTTTTTAACTGCGACAGCCGGTAATCCATCAGCGGCCGGGCGTTATTGATAATTTCTATAAAAGAACCGGCACCCTTCTTTCTGATATAATCATCCGGATCACTACCCTCAGGAAGATCGGCTACCCGCACAATGCAGCCTGTAGACTGCAGTATGGTCAGCCCTCTCCACGTAGCTGCTTCGCCTGCAGCATCCGAATCGTATGCTGTAACCACAACATCGGCCTGGGATTTCAGATGACGGGCCTGGGTCTTTGTCAGAGAAGTTCCCAGTGAAGCAACTGCATTTTTTATCCCGGCCTGGTAAGCAGTGACCACGTCAGTATATCCTTCCATAACAACTGCTTTCTTTTCACGCCGAATCGCTTCACGGGCCAGGTTTAAACCAAAAAGTATTGACCCCTTATCAAAGACCGGCGTTTCCGGAGAATTCAGGTATTTCGGCCCTTCTTTTCCTCCCTCGCTTAGGAGTCTGCCGCCAAAGCCGGCAATTTTTCCACTGATATCATATATCGGAAAAATAATCCTGTTCCTAAACCGGTCATAATAACCTTTTTCCCTGCCCGGTGATACAAGGCCGGCTTTGACCATTAACTCGGGACTAACCCCTTTTTTCTGAGCAAGTTTCAAAAACCCAACCCAATCATTAGGTGCATATCCCAGGTTAAATTGTTCTATTATCTCCTGCTCAATCCCTCTTTTTTGCAAATATTCGAGCGCATTTTTTCCTGAATCAGTATTTTTCAGGCAATAAACGTAAAAGCGGGCTGCCAGATTATTGACTCTGTATATATTTTCTTTTAAATCATCCGCGCCGGGGGAATAGCTTTTATGCTCAGGAATCCTTACCCCGGCTCGCCCAGCTAACAGGCGAGCAGCTTCCGGAAAGCTCAGGTTGTCAAGCTGCATAACGAAACTAAAAACATTTCCGGAAGCGCCACAGCCAAAACAGTGGAAAAGTTGTTTTTCCGGCGACACCGTAAAAGAAGGTGTCTTTTCACTGTGAAACGGGCAGAGACCGACCATATTTTTCCCTCTTCTTTCGAGCTTTAAGTAGTCTCCAACCAATTCTACCAGATCGGTACGCTGTCTTATCTCGTCAACAATATTTTCCGGTATGCCCTGTGACATAACTAACACCCGCTAGATCTCTATTTTATAGTGATTTATAAAAGCAACTGAATTAAATTTAATTTTAGCCTTATACAGATAACAAAAACCCCATCTCGACGATAGAGACGAGGCAAGCCCGGTCGCTTATAATTTTCGGCTTTCCGGCCACTGCTAACAACTGACTGCTTCTTAAACCTCCTGACATAGATTGAAACCATTTAGAATTTTATCTATTCCATCAGATTAGGATCATTCGACAGCTATAACAATATTCCTGCCTTGGTTTTTTTACTGTTTAAATTCCAGGCCGGGGTAAAACTTTTAATAAGTCCAAATAAGCCCCGGCATACATACGTATACCGGGGCTGTTTAAACATTAACTAAACACTAGCTGTCAGCAGAAGACCCTGCTTCTTTTAAGCGTTCTACAGCCTCTTCAACCAGCTGTTCGAATTTATCTATCTCTTCTCCAGGCAGTTCAGTAAAAGAAATACGCTCCCGTTCCAGGCCGATTGATGCCAGCAGGTCGCTGGCATGACCAACCCGTTTCTCAGCCCATTGGCTGATCTCTTTGTACTGACACTTAAATTTGTCACTTTCGCTACAACCGATGACAACTACACCGTCCACACCCTGTTCAATAGCCTTGAGCAGGTGCATGGAGTCTACTTTACCTACACAGGGATAACGCACCAGGGCAGTGTTTTTACGCTCCTTGTTCCAGAATTCCGGCATAGCAAATGCCCCGTAAGCACAAGTTATCGCCAGCATAACCGGTTCTCCGTTACGCTGGTCAAGCAGCTTTTGAACGACCGGTTCAATGGATTGAGCAGCATCCTCAACCATAGACGAACGGAATTTGATTGCATATACCGGGCATACACCCACGCACAACCCGCAGGCCTGGCACTGCTCATTACGAATGGTAACCGTGCCTTCATCGTTTATCACCGGTACATCGTAGGGACATATTCGCACACAACTGAGACAATTAACACAAAGTTCGTCTATACGCTGCGCTCCCGCAGCACAAGTCAGACAGCGACGCGCTTCGCAAACTGCTGTTTCCGGGTCGTAGCCGAATTCGGCCTGTCTGAAGTGACGGATTCTTTCCTCGGGAGTCATCATCGGAATTGGATTGCGATCAACACAATCAATTTCTTCGGCAACAGCTGAATCGAGTTTTTCGAGTTCCGGCACTTCTTCAAGAGCAGCGCTGTCAAAGGGAACTCCTTTTAAGTAGCAGGCGATCGCTTTCGCCGCCACCCGGCCGTTACCCATCGACTGCACAGCAGTGCCCGGTCCGGTGACCATTTCACCGCAACCGAAAACTCCGGGCCGGCTGGTGCTCATCGTCCGGTAATCAAAGACCACACGGCCTCGTTCGTCAATTTCTATTTCTCCGCGCACCGGTTCGGGATCTCCGCCCTGACCGATGGAAAATATGACGATATCACCGTCTATCATTTCTTCGTTTTCTTTATTAAACTCGGGATTAAAACGCCCCTGGTCATCAAAAACACAGGTGCACTCAACCAGTCCAAGGCCTTTGATTTTTCCATTTTCTCTGATAATGGCATCCGGTCCCCAGGAAGTATTCATTTCAACGCCTTCTTCCCGGGCTTCTTCGATTTCCCAGCTAAAGGCAGGCATTTCATCATCGCACTCAAGACAGGCCAGCTTCACCTTGCCCGCCCCTGCACGCAATGCTGAACGGGCCACATCCATGGCCACATTGCCGCCGCCGATAACTATAACTGTCGGGCTGCCTGCAAACCTAAAACTATCGCGCTTGACCTGTTTTAAAAATGGCAAAGCGTAGAGGATGCCTTCACCTTCAGATCCGGGAATATTCAGTCCCCTGCTTACCGGTAACCCCATGGCCAGCAAAATAGACTGGTAGCCTTCCTTTTCAAGCTGTTCAATTGTAATGTCCTTGCCCAGTTCAACACCGTATTTGAACTTAACCCCCTGCTCAGCTATTTCATCAATATCCTGGTCAACAGCTTCGTCAGGCAAACGGTATAGGGGAATGTAGTGACGGACAGCGCCTCCGGCCTGCTGGTCACTGTCAAAAACGGTTACATCAGCACCCATGCGGGCCAGATCATAAGCAGCAGTAAGACCGGCCGGACCGGCGCCGATTACTGCCACTTTTCCACTGATTTCAGGCCCTTCAGCAGGCGGAGACACCTTGGCATCACCGTACTCAAGCGCAAAACGTTTTAAGCCGCGAATAGAAGGCGGCTTGTCCACGTCATTGCGGCGGCATTCGTCTTCACAGTGATGGGCACAAATAGTTCCACATACAAAAGGTAAAGGGTTTGTTTCTTTGATTATTGCCAGCGACCGGTCAAAATCACCAGTGGCGATTGCCAACAAATAATCACGGACTCCCTGGTGCAGCGGGCATGCTGATTGACAGGGTGGATGAATATTGTCCAAAGCTAGATCCTTGTTGTCATGCTGAGTCAATTAGATCACTCCTTGCAGCTATTTTAACTGCTAGTTTTATTCGCCACAAAACGTAATTCTCCTGTTTGCATCAAACGACATTTTAAATATCGGTTTTTTAATTATCTCTCTCCGGAGATCACTGCTCTTGCCGCAGCAAGGCGGGCAATCGGCAAACGATATGGTGAACAGCTGACATAATCGAGCCCGGCGGCGTTAAAAAACCTGATCGAGGCTGGATCACCGCCGTGTTCACCACAAATACCGATTTTCAGCTCCGGCCTCGCTTTCCGCCCTTTTTCGATGGCGGTTTCTACCAGCTGGCCTACTCCTTCCTGGTCTATTTCGGAAAAAGGATTATTTGCCAATATCTTTTTCTGTAAATAAAATGGCAAGAACTTACCTTCTGAGTCATCCCGGCTGTAACCAAGCGTAGTTTGCGTTAAATCGTTGGTACCGAAAGAAAAAAATTCTGCTGACTGGGCCAACTGATCGGCAACCAGGCAAGCCCGGGGCAGCTCAATCATCGTGCCAACCAGGTAAGGAAACTCCCTGCCTTTTTCTGCAAATAACTCAGCCACTGTTTCTTCAACAAGTTTTCTCATCCTATCCATTTCTTCGCGGTGCCCGACCAGCGGAATCATTATCTCCGGCTGCAGCAGTTCTGCAGCAACACCTTCTTCTAATAGTTCATAAGCAGCCAGGATAATCGCTTTGACCTGCATACGATAGATTTCCGGATAAACCAGGCCCAACCGGCAGCCGCGATGTCCAAGCATCGGGTTGTATTCTGAAAGAGACTGCACTTTATGCAGCAGCTCTTCTCTTTCCCGCAGCTGCTCAGGATTATGGCCTTCCCTGTAAAGGCGGTCAACTTCCAACAAAAGATCTTCACGATCCGGTAAAAATTCATGCAGCGGTGGATCCAACAGGCGTATTGTCACCGGGTATCCGGCCATTTCTGTAAAGATTCCCTTAAAATCCTCCTTCTGCATCGGCAGCAGTTCCTCTAACGCCGTTTCCCGCTTTTCCGAATCAGTGGAAAGGATCATTTTCTGCACAACAGGGATCCGATCTGCAGCCATAAACATGTGCTCGGTTCGACAGAGACCGATGCCCTGGGCGCCCAATTCAATCGCACGACGGGCATCGTCAGGATTATCGGCATTGGCGCGCACCTTCAGGCGGCGAATATCGTCAGCCCAACTGAGCAGCTCATAAAATTGATCAGTAAATTGCGGCTCGATCAATGGCGCTTCGCCCAGAATAACCTGACCGGTGGTTCCGTCAATTGAAAGCATTTCTCCTTCAGGATATTCTTGATCATCGACATAAAACAAACCCTTGTTAAGATCAATTCTCAGCTGATCACAGCCGCAGACACAAGGCTTACCCATACCGCGAGCCACTACGGCAGCATGGCTGGTCATCCCCCCGCGACTGGTCAAAACACCCTCGGCGGCAATAATCCCGTGAATATCATCAGGCGTGGTCTCCGGTCGGACCAACAGCACTTTTTCACCATTCTGGCTCATTTCCTGGGCTCGATCGGCATCAAAAACAACTTTGCCGGAAGCTGCTCCAGGTGAAGCAGGCAACCCGCGTCCTATATAGTGCATTTTGGCTTCAGGATCAATACGCCAGTGCATGAGCTGTTCAAGCTGATCCGGCTCAATTCTTTGCAGGGCTTGTGTTTTATCAATCAGGCCTTCATTAACCATATCGACAGCAATGCGCATGGCCGCAGAGGCCGTCCGCTTACCGGTGCGGGTTTGCAGCATATACAATTTTTTTCTTTCAATGGTAAATTCAATATCCTGCATATCACGATAGTGTTGCTCGAGAGTTTGGCAGGTATCAATAAACTGCTCGTATGCTTCGGGAAGATCTTCTTTCAGCCCTTCCAGAGAACGGGGAGTACGAATACCGGCCACCACATCTTCACCCTGGGCATCAAGTAAATATTCACCATAAATTTTTGGTTCACCGGTTGAAGGATTACGGGTAAAAGCCACTCCGGTTCCGCTGTCTCTTCCTAAGTTACCAAACACCATGGTCTGAACATTAACAGCTGTCCCAAGATCGTCCGGTATCCGGTTCGCCTGACGATAAACCACAGCCCGATCGGTATTCCAGGATTTAAATACCGCTTCAACCGCCAGAAATAGCTGTTCCTGGACGTCAAGCGGAAATTCCCGGCCGGCTTCTTTCTGAGCCAGGGCTAAAAAGTCTTCAATGATCTGCTCCAGGGCAGCTTCATCCAATTCAGCATCGGTATCGACCTGCTTTTCCCGTCTTGCTTCAGTCAATATATTTTCAAAATTATGATGTCCTATCTTCAAAACCACGTCCCCGAACATCTGCAGGAAGCGCCGATAGCAATCGAGAGCAAAATGGCGATCGCCGGCTTCACGGCCCAAATATTCAACCGTTGTCGAGTTCAAGCCTAAATTCAATATAGTGTCCATCATTCCGGGCATGGAATGAACCGCGCCGGAGCGGATCGATAAAAGCAAGGGCGGATCACCACCAAAACTACGCCCGATCCGCTGTTCGAGTAATTTCAGGTTTTCAAGAATCTCCGAATTCAGTTCCGGCCAGAGCTTTTCACCCTCACTCAGATATTGGTTGCATGCTTCGGTTGTGACAATAAATCCCGGGGGAACCGGCAAACCAATCTTGGCCATCTCCGCCAGATTTGCTCCCTTGCCGCCAAGTAAACTTTTCATCGACTTGTCACCTTGTTCAAAAGGATATACATATTTCCCGGACATTAAATCATCTCTCCTCCTTTAATTATCTGAATAATCCTTTTAGCGGCTTCTTCTACCGCCTTATTGGACATATCAAATACCGTGCAGCCAATTTTTTTCATCAGCCGGCGGGCATACAAAAGCTCTTGATCAATTCTTTCCACGGCAACATAATTAGCATTTTCATCCAGTCCAAGCGCTTCCAGGCGTCCCTTCCTGATTTGCCGCAGTTGGTCGTGATTAATAATAAGGCCGATAATCCTGTGCGACGAAACCTGGAACAGCTCATCGGGAGGCTCTATTTCTGGAACCAGCGGCAAGTTGGCCACCATAACTCCCTGGTGGGCAAGGTACATGCTCAGCGGTGTTTTCGAGGTCCGCGAAATACCAATCAAAACCACATCGGCTCGCAATAAACCGCGTGGATCTTTGCCGTCATCATGCTTGACTGCAAATTCAACCGCCGCGATTCGACGAAAATATGCTTCGTCCATCTGGCGCACCCGCCCCGGTTCGCTATAGGGATCTTTACGGGTTACCCGGCTGAAAGCGCCCATCAGTGAACCGAGAATATCGGCAGTCTGTGCTGTGTGCTTTTCAGCTTCCTCAGCCATTACCCGACGCAGTTTTGGAACAACAAGGGTATAGGCAATTATTGCGTTGTGACAATCAGCCTCTTTAAAAACTGCCTGAATCTGCGATCTTTCTTCAACAAACGGCACGCGCCGCATCTCTACTTGAGCGGAATCAAACTGACTGGCCACAGCTTTAACCACAAACTCCGCTGTCTCACCAACAGAATCGGAAACTATATAAACTACCGGCTTTTCTGGATTATCTTCCATCCACAGGCTCCCCTCCTGCATTGTTGCAAACTTGTTCAGCCTGTACAGCTGTGCATCAGACTTGGTCAGCTTAGTGGTTATATACGCTACAGATCAAGCACTTTCCTGCCACCCGGTTTATTTTTTAAGGAGCCCGCAGTTTTGAAAAATCAGCCAGGCGATTAAATAAAGACTTGATTGAAGCAAGCATATTCAACCTGTTTTCACGGACCCGCTCATCTTCAACCATGACCATGACATTATCAAAAAAATTATCGATTGGCAGTTTTAAAGACTGCAGTTTTTTAAGCCGATGATCAGGGCTTATTTCGCCCGTAATTTCAGATTCGACTTCCTGCAATTTCCGGTAAAGCTCTTTTTCAGCCGGATCAGTAAGCAGCGCTTGATCCGGATCGTTTCCGGCCGCCTTCTTTGCCAGGTTAGCCACCCGGTTATAGGCAATAATCACATCATCGAGAAGCGGCCCCTGCAGGTATTCTTCAAGGACTGCAACCCGATTAAAGAGCTCTGATATGTTCGCAAAAGGCACCGCCAGGACCGCTTCGAGAACATCATGAGCCATGCCCCGCTCCTGAAAGGCAAAACGGATCCGCTGCACCAGGAATTCATGCAAACTAAATTCCAGTTTTTGCCGCTGCTCGGTGTCCAGGTTTAAACCCGGTGAAAGCAGATCTAATGCATAACCGACCAGGTCTTTTAAAGCCAAATCAATTTTTAGCCCCAGAAGAATGTAAATCGCTCCCTGGGCCTGCCTGCGTAAACCATAGGGATCCTGTGAACCCGTGGGCTGAATTCCAACCGCAAAACATCCGGCCAGGGTATCGATACGATCGGCAAGCGACACGAGTGCTGCCTCCAGGTCGGAAGGGAGATGATCTCCGGGATAGCGAGGCAAATAGTGCTCATATATACCAAGAGCTACCGCTTGTTCTTCGCCATTGAGCCTGGCATATTCACGACCCATTACCCCTTGCAGTTCAGGAAACTCTTTGACCATGCTGGTTACAAGGTCGGCCTTACATAAATGAGCAATCCGCCGGGCCTTTTCAACTTTATCTGCCGGCAGATCAAGGACCTCGCTCAATTTACCGGTCAAATCTACCAGTCGTGAACGTTTTTGATCCAGGTTTCCGAGAGATTCCAAAAAGATTACGCTCTTAAGTTTACTAACGTAGTTTTCCAGCGGTTCCTTGCGGTCCTCATTAAAGAAAAAACGTCCATCAGCAAGCCGGGCCTGCAGGACTTTTGCGTACCCCTTGCGGATATTGGGATGAAACCGGTTATTGCTTATTCCAACAAAATAAGGCATCAAACGTCCGCTTTCTTTTTCGACTATCGGAAAGTAACGCTGGTGATACTGCATCGATGTGATCGTAACTTCCTGGGGCAGGTCGAGATAGGCTTGATCAAAAGATCCGTCAACAGCTACCGGATATTCAACCAGGAAGGTAACTTCTTCGAGCAGATCATCGTCAATGAGAGCTACTCCACCTTTTTCGGCGGCTTTCTGTTCCAGCTGTGTGCAGATCATTTCCCGCCGGCGGTTGTGATCGAGAACAATGTAATTCTCATCAAGGCAGGAGAAAAAATGTTCCACGCTGTTAATCTCAAATGGCCCGGGGGCCAGGAAACGATGACCGTAAGTCGCTTTACCTGATTCAATACCGGCAAACTTAAAAGTAACCGGCTTTTCGTTATAGAGAGCCAGCAGCCAGCGGATAGGACGGGCGAAACGCACCTCTTTGCTTTGCCAGTACATCGGACGGGGAAATGACAGCTTGCGGATCAATTGCGGCAAAAGGTCCGGCAGCAGTTCTTCTGTCTGTTTCCCCGGAATTTCCCTGCAGGCCACAACATAACGGGCTCCTTTGATAATCTCTTTTTCAACCTGTTCCAGGGAAACCCCCTGGTTTTTTATAAAACCCTGCAAAGCCATGGTCGGCTTGCCGTCATCGTCATAGGCCCGATCGAGTGGAGGACCTTTAACTTTTTCCACCACATCCTCTTGTTCAGATTCAAGGTCTTTGACCAGGACCACCAGACGACGCGGTGTAGCATACGTTTCAATTTCTTTATACCCGAGCCCGTTTTCTTTCAGCAAAGCTGCCGCACCTTTATCCAACTGCTCCATTGCTCCCGGTATAAATCGCGATGGGATCTCTTCACAACCGATTTCCAATAAAAGGTCATGGGTTGCTGTCATTTTGCCTCACCTCCTGCCAACAGCGGGTACCCTGCCGCTTCACGCTGGTTAAGATAACATTCGGCGCAAATCCGGGCCAGAGTACGCACCCGTCCGATATAAGCAGCTCTTTCAGTAACACTGATCGCCCCCCGCGCATCGAGATTGTTAAAGGTGTGCGAACACTTTAAAATATAATCGTAAGCCGGATAAACCAGGTTAAGTTCCAGCAAACGCTTTGCCTCAGTTTCGTATAAACCAAAAAGGTTGAACAATAAATCCCGATCGGCATAGTCAAAGCTGTAGCTGGATTGCTCCCACTCCACACGCTTGTAGACTTCACCGTAAGTAATGTTACCGGTCCAGATCAGGTCAAACAC
This sequence comes from Syntrophomonadaceae bacterium, assembly GCA_007130825.1. Taxonomy (GTDB): domain Bacteria; phylum Bacillota; class Dethiobacteria; order DTU022; family DTU022; genus B1SED10-74M. Next base: position 13,943 of record SLRT01000067.1, read on the forward strand.
GTTGTCACGATCCTGCAAATACATGGCTATCCTTTCCAGTCCGTAGGTCAGCTCCACCGGGACCTTTTCCACGTCAAAACCACCAACCTGCTGAAAATAGGTAAACTGGGTAATTTCCATTCCATCGAGCCATACTTCCCAACCCAGACCCCAGGCCCCCAGGGTCGGCGCTTCCCAGTTGTCTTCGACAAACCGGATATCGTGTTCCAACGGATCAAGACCTAGATAGGCCAGACTGTCAAGATACTGATCCTGGATATCCGGCGGGGTAGGTTTGATAATTACCTGATACTGCAGGTGCTGATAAAGCCGGTTCGGATTTTCGCCGTAACGACCGTCAGCAGGTCTTCTCGACGGCTCGACATAGCCGACTGACCAGGGTTCCGGCCCCAGAGATTTTAGAAAAGTAGCCGGGTTCATCGTGCCGGCCCCCTTTTCAACATCATAGGGCTGCCAGATCAGGCATCCCCGCTGGGCCCAGTACTCCTGAAACTTAAACATGACCGTTTGTAAGTCCAAATAAATTCCTCCTCCTTTTTAAATACAAAAAATGTTACTGCTCAGACCGAAAAAAGCACTAAACTTCAGGGATGAAAGGTTTGCCATGCAGGGCATAAGCGTTGTTATTGTTTCACCCATGACGCAGAAGAGCTTAAATACTTCCTCCGGGTCGCTTTTGCATAGTTCTATGAAATGCTCTTTTTTCAATACCCTGTACCACCTAAACCCTATGATTATTACTGGTTTAAGCGTACCCTGAAAGGGCTAATAAGTACAGACATATTATGGTAATTTAGCCTTATTATTAATGTTTTTTCCGGTTTTCAAAGAACAATATTGCTATCTTGTCAGGCTATGCCTGTCGTAACCAAAAAATTATAAAAAACCCCCCGCCCTCTGGTTGCAACAACCATAGGGACGGGAGGTTTTCCCGCGGTTCCACCCTACTTGACCCCGTGTTTTTTTTGGGATCCGCTTAATTGTTTACAGGCTCAGGAACGCCATTCACCGAATCTCCTTACGGGCTTGCACCATTCCCGAATCGCTGATCACTGTCGAGAAGTAATCCGGCTACTTCTTTCCATCATCGCATAAGGCGTTATTTAATTATACAGATACTAACAACTGGCCACTTCGTTGTCAAGTATTCGAGCACAGAACAGAAAACCCGCATCTGACCCGGGAACCGTCATTTCTGAACAGCTGTTAGCTAAAACAGATTACTCAGGTTTTCAACACCTTTACTAACGCTTTGATCGCGTTTTCCTTTTGACCAAAAAATAATTTCCACCCCTTTAACCACAGCCCCTTTTGCTCCACATATGCTTCTCATCTTTCCGGTGGCCTGGGTTCCCCCGGTCCAGCTAATGGGCAGCTGTTTGGTTACAAAACAGGCAACTTTATTATTCGTCATTGAGGGAAGCTGTTCAAGATAACTCTTCATCACCGGGTTTAGGGAAAAAGCCTGGACAGGGGAGCCGAAAATAATGGCGTCATAACCATCAACCGCCGGGACATTGTCTAATTTGAACTTTCCGGGCTGAGCAGGTGTATCTCCGCTAATCGTAATCTGTTCAACATTTGCCGTATGACCGGCATCACTAAGTTTTTCTTGCAGCTTCCGGGCGACAATACCGGTGTTGCCGGTTTGCGTATAAATAATAATACCAATGTTCACCTTATCTATCTCCTTCCATTTTTAAAATGCTTTGATTCTCTCCCGCCGGTTAAGCTGCATTCGCTCATTTTTTTCCATCGACTGTCTTCTTCGAGAACCCTGAAGGCCATTTCTCTCCGCCCAAGATCAGCGGCAAAGTGAGCATCGCTGTTTACGGTAACCATTAAATTATGTTTTGCAGCCAGGGAAGCATATTTGCGGCAGCTCGCCAGTCCAGTAATTTTCATCATTTTTTTGATTAAGTTTCATTCATTAAGCAAACGCTTTGACTTCAGTTCGCCGAGATCAAGGTGATAAGCGAGAAAGGCGTTGTTCAATCGGGCCAACTCTTCTTTTTGCCGGGCACTGGGACGAATCATCCGCGCCTGCGCTAAGGGAGCTTCGATCAGGCGACGGGCCAAAGCAATAGTTCCCGCATCCAGTTTTATTACGTCTGCTGCCTGACAACTTTGACATAGAAGACCTCCCTCTCGCGGGCTAAAGGCCTGAGCATTGTCTGAAGCACAGTTTATACATGAATCTAAATACGGACTGTACCCTGTATAGCAGGCCAATTTAAGTTCAAAAGCTCTGCAGAGAAGAAACCGATCTCCACCTTGACCGAGCAAACGCCAGCCTTCAAGCAATAATTGACAGACATCTACACATCTTTCTTGGCCAGTAATCAGGCGATCAGCAAGCTCAGCCATATAAAGCCCGTAAGGATAAAGATCAGGATCTTCACGAAACCAAATAAAGCGCTCCAGAGAATCCTGCCCGGTAATTATCGGCCAGGTCCGGCCCCGGTGAAAAGTATAGCGTCCGTAGGTAAAAAGATCAACTCCGGCAGCCAGTTTGCTCTTTATTTTACGCGCACCCCGGGCTACAGCTTCAAATTTTCCTTCTTCCCAGGTAAGCAAGGTAACCAGGCGATCTGCTTCTCCCAGAGCACGCGTTCGCAAAATCAGGCCTTCAGCTTTATAAATTCGCTTCTCCAACCGGTTGCACCCTCCCCGGATATACTTTTTAGTCACCGTAACCGAAGCAGCGCAAATCCTCTTCACGGTTGCGCCATTCGTGTTTAACTTTAACCCGCAAGTCGAGAAAAATATGCTGTCCAAATAAAGCTTCCAGTTCCTTTCGGGCTTCAGTCCCGACTTTTTTCAGCAACGAACCGCCCTTTCCGACCACAATGCCGACTTGCGATTTCCGCTCGACAAAAATATCGGCGCGCAGATCAAGTAAATCACCTTCATCACGGGATTTCATTTCTTCAATGACCACGGCCACAGAGAAAGGGATCTCCTGCCTGGTCAGGGGAATAATTTTTTCACGAATTATTTCCGCGGCGACAAAACGTTCCGGTTGATCGGTTACCATATCGGGTGGATAATACTGCGGTCCTTGAGGAAGGCTGGCCACGACAGCTTCAACCATAGGCTCCAGATCAATTTTTTGCAGAGCCGATACGGGAAAATGAGCTTTAAAGGGGTACATTTTTTTATAGAGTTCGCTGTGTTGAGCAAACTTACCCGGACCGGCCAGGTCGATCTTGTTCAGAATTAAAAAAACAGGACTATCGACTTTGTGTAAAAGTTCAGCTATATAACCGTCTCCGGCGCCCGGCGGATGGTTGGCTTCGACAATATAAAAGACCAGGTCAACTTCCTGCATCGTGTTCCGCGCCTTTTGAACCATTGCTGACCCAAGCCTGTGTTTTGGCTTGTGCAACCCAGGGGTATCGATAAATATAATCTGTTCTTCCGGCCTGGTCAAAACGGCGCGGATTTGATTCCTGGTGGTCTGGGGGCATTCTGATATTATAGCCACTTTTTCGCCAACTAAAGCGTTGAGCAAAGTTGATTTTCCAACATTCGGCCTTCCGATAAGAGCTACAAACCCTGAACGGTGCATTGATTAACCCTTTCCGGCAAATAGAAATTACAGTATAATTATAACAGCTTTTTATAAGTGATACGTTCTGGAGGATATGATAAAATGAGTCAGCAAACAAAGTCAGACACTGACAACAAGCAGTTGTCGAAAAAACCGGACAGAAAAACTTTGCTCGTTAACCTTGTGTTTTTTACCATCCTCTTCGGAGGAGTGATCATTATTCCTTTTTCCGGTTTAACAGTTATTATAGCTGTGGTCCTGTTCATTTTTATAGCCTCAATTATCTATACTTACCAGTTTTAATTTAAAATTAACGGCCTGGCAAAACTGTTTTTAAATCGAGAACGGGAGTCCCGTTAACCAGGTCCGCACCTCTGACAGTAAGGATGTTTTTCTTCCTATCCACTAACTCAACAGTAGTTTGAGCGATAGAATTCGGTCTTAAAGGAGCTCGGCAGGCAAAAACACCGTATACTTCGTCGCCCCTGCCCTTCGCTTTATCTTTCAAAGTATAACCCTTGGCCCGGTGTAAATAGGAGATAATATTAATCTTCTCCTCTTCTTCCAGCCGGTAAAGCCCATCTTCCATCTCCGGAGCAATTACTACCTGTGACAGCAATTCTTTATAGTTTTTAGGGATCATATCCGGTTCGTAATATTCATTTGACACATAACCGACCGGATGGAATAATACTGATACACGCCACATTTCTTCATTATGAAGCGATTTTTCATCAATCGGATTATCGATCCATTTATTAACCCCATAGGGCTCAGGCACCAAATCAAGCAGGGACATAATTTTGGTTTCTTTATTTAAATTCCCCATGATTACTTCAAGATTACCGGCCAGTTCCCACAGTACCTGCCGGCAAGCGCCACAGGGGGTTGGCGGCGGCGAACAATCAGCGAAAACAGCAATACTTTTGAAATTACGGTGACCGGTATGAACCGCCGTCATAATGGCATTTCTTTCAGCGCAGACTGTTAAGCCGTAGGAGGCATTCTCGATATTGGCGCCGGTTATAATTGCGCCTTCTTCTGTAAGCAGGGCGGCTCCGACAAGGTTTTTCGAGTAGGGGGCATAAGCTCTCATCCTGGCTGCGCTCGCTGTAGCCAGTAGTTTTTCCACTTTCATTAATACACCTCTTATAAGTATCGCTCAGATCCGTGATATGAAAACAGGTCGTAATGTTTCTAAACACTGTTCTCACAGATTAATTCCTGCTTATCCTGCTAATAAAAACGTTAAGGTTTAGCGGAGCAAAAATATTTCTTTAAAAAAATACCACAGGGGCGGACCAAGTACAAAAAGACCAATCAGAACAGCAAAAACAGAGGCAAGTAAAACAGCACCGGAAGCGGCATCTTTTGCATTTTGTGCATGGTGATTATGATCTTCTGTGATAATATCAACTGTCTCCTCCAGAGCGGTATTAAATACTTCCGCCGCCAGCACCAGCACAACAGCGGTAAGCAAAAACAGCACACCGCTAATAGAAATACCCAGGCTCAAAGCGGATAGCAAAACAACAGTGCCGATAACTGCATGAATAACCATGTTACGTTGAGTGCAAAAACAATATTTTAATCCATTACATGCGTTTCTAAAGCTATTAAACACCTTATACATTAATTCTTGCACCGCCTAAATCCCGGAATACTTTTCTATTAGCTCCCTCTCTTTTTTCTGCATCAATAGCTTCGCATTTTCTTCACTATGGTCATAGCCGAGAAGGTGGAGCATACCATGGACGGCCAATAAAAACAATTCTTTTTCCGGGCTGTGTCCGGCCTGATCAGCTTGTTCCAAGGCCCTTTCCACAGAAATATAAATGTCGCCCACCGCAAATTCCCGGGCGCCATCATTATGCTCATTACCCGGTTCAAGGTAACAAAATGACAGTACGTCAGTCGGTTTATCTTTATTTTTGTATTTTTGATTCAGGTCATTTAGATACTTATCGTCGGCCAGGATTACTCCAACCTCACCTCCAGCGAGGTTATATTCCTCTAACAGCCAATCCAGCGCTTCTGTCAACTGTCCGCTGAAAGTTTCGGGAAACGGTCTGTTAGTTGTTAAATAAGTAATATAAACGCTCACTTAACACCAGTTCCCCTTTCAAGCTCGGCTTTGAGAATTTTTTCCGGATATTCAATCCTTTGATGATAGATTCCCGACATTATGTAGATAAAAGCTTCTGCAATCTGATCGATCTCTTTCAGGGTTAAATCAGACTGATCGAGCTGACCGTCTTCGAGCTTTTCTTTTATCATACGGCGCACCAACGTTTCAACACGGTTGCTTGTGGGCTTGGAAAGCGAGCGAACACCGGCTTCCACAGCATCGGCGAGCATAATAATTGCCGCTTCTTTCGTCTGAGGTTTCGGTCCTTCATAGCGAAACTTAGCAGAAGAAACCTCTTCACGGCAATTATTTTCCAGAGCCTTTTGATAGAAAAAGGAAATCATACTGGTACCATGGTGCTGACCGGCAATGTCAAGGATAGCATCCGGCAAACGGTGTTTTTTGCCGATTTCGACCCCATCCTTTGGATGGGCCCCGATTATCAATGAACTAAGGTTGGGAGAAAGCTTTGAATGTGGATTCTCTCCCGACAGCTGGTTCTCAGAGAAGAAATAAGGGCGTTTTAATTTTCCGATGTCGTGATAATATGCACCCACCCTGGTCAACAACGCATCTGCTTTAACCGATTCTGCAGCTGATTCGGCTAAATTTGAAACCATCATGCTGTGGTAATAGGTTCCCGGCGCTTTTAGAAGCATTTCCCGCAGCAAAGGATGGTTGGGATTGGATAGCTCCAGTAAAGTAATCGCTGTAGTTACCCCGAAAAAGTTCTCCAGGTAAGGTAGAAAACCAATGGCTACGACCGAAGAAAGTATACCATTTCCAACACCGGCCATCATGCTGTAGCTGAAATTGATCAGCGAATCATATTGAAAGCTGACATTACCGAAAAAAAGGTAAGTAGAGATAATAACCACCCCGTTGGTAACAGCCACGTAAAAGCCGGCCCGGGCCAGATCGTTACGCTGACTTAACCGGGTAACAACGTAGATCGAAACCAACCCTCCGGCCATGGCCACAAACATAAAGGGAAAATCGCCACCGGTAAGCAACCCGACCATCAGGACAAGAACCAGGTTAATGATCAAGGCCAATTTATAGCCGAACAGCACCGTAATCAGTATTACGCCTATCGCCACCGGTATCAGGTAACCGGAAAAATAGTTGGCCGCTACGCAAAAAACAAGGGTGATGACAACAACTATCCCCATCAACAAAAGCAACTTCGGACTGGCAAAAACTTCTCTTGCAAATATTGACATATATATGCCGACCAGGGAAAATAATACAACCAGGAGCAGGAACAGTCCAATAAAAGCCGGATAATCTACCCGCTGCCCCCGGATCAGGCCTAAATCTTCAAGCTGAGACATCTGATGTTCCGTTATTACCTCACCCTCGCTGACAATAAGAGTGTTGCGCATGATAATAACCGGATCAACCTGCTCCCGGGCCAGCTCACGTTCCTGTTCTGTAGCTTCTTCATTATAGTGCATATTGGGTTCAATTAAAGGCTCGACTAAAACTTCGGCAACCTGCTTCAGATCGGCGCTCGAAGGATAAAGAGCAATTTCTTCAGCAAGCTTTGTCCTGGCCATTTCTTCTTCGTTCTCTTTAATACCATCTTCAAATAACTCTTTTACAGTGTTGTTCAGTCGGCCCTGCAAATCTCTTAATGTGCTCCTGTCGGTTAAAAGAGCAGCAACCGTATCTTCAGGTAATTCTTCGGAAAGCAATTCCTGCAGTTTTTCCACTTGTTCGCCGTTTTCAAGTTCTTCATCAACCTCATGCTCTGTAATCGCTATAACCTCATCGAAGAAATCATCTATTTCACTTAGCACATTTTCCAAAACTTCTGGATCATAATCATATACATCGGCCACTTCTTCGGCAGCCTCTTCACGTTTCTGCTCTGTAGCATATGAATCCTCGGTATCCCGCGTAGCATAGATCGTGCGCGGGCTCGGTCTGCCAACAGAAAGATCCAGGCGGGGCGGCATACTGACAAATGCCAGTATTAAATAGACAGTTAGAAAAAGAACTGTAACCAGAACAAGTTTCTGTAACCGAATATTATCTTTAAACGATTTCGACCGGTCGAAAAACTCACTGAGAATCGTTTTTATGCTCATCGCTACCCTTTCCTTTCGAGGTCTCGTATGCTTCATAGGCTTTAATAATACTTTGGACCAGAGGATGCCTGACGACATCTTTCTCGCTCAGATAAACCAGGGCTATACCTTCAATCCCGGATAGTATACGTGATGCCTCTATCAGCCCTGAAAATCTACCGCCCGGCAGGTCAACCTGAGTCACATCCCCGGTGACTACCGCTTTGGAACCGAAACCGAGCCGGGTCAACAGCATTTTCATCTGTTCTGAAGTCGCATTTTGCCCTTCATCAAGGATGACAAAAGAATCATCTAAAGTCCGGCCACGCATGTAGGCCAAAGGGGCAATTTCAATAATCCCTTTTTCCCTGTATTTCTGAAATACTTCAACTCCAAGCAAGTCATAAAGACCATCATATATCGGACGCAGGTAGGGATCTACCTTTTCCTGAAAATCTCCCGGCAGAAAACCAAGATGCTCACCTGCTTCAACAGCAGGACGGGTTAGAATCAACCGCTGAACCTGCTTGCTTTTAAGCGCATCGACAGCCATGGCCAGGGCCAGATAAGTTTTACCCGTACCGGCCGGTCCGATCGACAGGACAATATCATGGCTGCGTATAGCTTCCAGGTAACGTTTTTGTCCGATTGTTTTCGGGCGAATCTGTTTGCCACGCGGTGTGACCAGCACCAAATCACTAAAAAGTGAGCGGATTGAACCGACATCACCCTTTTCGGTCAATTTCAGGGCATATTCAAATTCACGTCCGGTTAAAAGATGGCCGTTACGAATATGAGCAAGTAATTCCTGGAACATAGTATAGAGCACCTCTACATCTTCAGGCGCCCCCTCGATAATAAGCTCATGGCCTTTAGGGATCAAGCATACAGCAAACTTATCCTCAATCAGGCTAAAATGCCGGTCCTGCTTGCCCAACAGTTGGACAGCTTCATCGCCACCCGCAAGCATTACAGTTCGGCTTGTAGTATTCTCCGCCAATAAGCAGCAGTCTCCTTTCCCTAATGTGCAGATCCTATTTTATCACTTGCAGCTAAAATTCGATAGTAAGAAAACAATAATTACGCATTCCAATTAATATCCCGCTGCCCGGGGGCTTAATTAGAACTTGCCTGAGTTTGAACTATGCTTTGGAGGGAACAAGAGCAGCAAATATTTCGCAGATAATCTTTAAGGCGGCACGGGAAGTGATATCGGAGTGGTCAAGAGGCGGGGCCACTTCGACAAGATCCACTGCCTTAACCGGCAGACTGACCATCACTTCACGCACCAATTCAATCAATTGCCGGGTGGATAATCCTCCTGCTTCCGGCGTTCCGGTACCCGGAGCATAGGCGGGATCCAAAACATCAATATCAATCGAAAGATAAATTGCACCGGCACCACGCATTGCCTTGTAGATCTTTTTCATGGTCCCTGAATGCCCCTCCCGAAAGAAATCCCCTGCGCCGACTACGGAGATAGCCGGTTTTTCTCTTAGAAAGGCCAGTTCTTCAGCTTCATAATACCTAATACCGATGAGGACCAGGTTTTCAGGCGAAGCATTGTCATGTTCAAGAAAACGCCTCTGGGGACAGGCGTGGGACCATCGTTGGCCGTTGTAAATATCCATCAGGTCACAGTGAGCATCAAGGTGAATCATTCCTACTGAATCATGATGATAATGGCGGGCAAAAGCATTAGACACAGGGATTGTAATCGAATGATCGCCCCCGAGAAATAACGAAAATTTGCCGGTTTGCATCAAAACGGCAGCCTGTTTTTCAACCTCCCCGTAATAATGGCTCCAATCCCGATCGACAGGAACATCACCTTGATCATAAATAGTCAAATCACACAGATCTACGCCTTCTTCGGAAAAAGAGATATTTTTTTTCGACAAATCTCTTATCCGTGCGGGACCCACAGCCGCCCCATAAGCGCGGCTAACCGCCCCGTCAAAAGGTACACCGAGGACAAGAATATCACTTTCCGCCAGGCTGCCGGTTTTAATTCCATTCCACTGCCTTCCCCTGGACATTAACTTTTCTCCCTATCTATCTTTGCCGGTTAAAAGGCGATTTGCGCCTTTTGCCCTGCGCAGAAGGTGAAGCTATTATTTCATGAAAGATATATGCTGCAACCAGTGGATCTTTTTGATTTAATATCTGGCGCAGGTTTTGAGAAACAGCAGTGGGATGAACACTCTTTTTTACAATTGCCCGCTTACTCAGCTGTTTTGTATCTTTTGCTTCATCTTTGATTTCTTCTGTTCTATATTCATCGCCTTCCTCAGCGTAATCAGCAAAGGTATCTCTTGACCGTCTAGGGCGAAAAAATGGACCATCAAAGCTTTGATCAGCCGATCTTTCAGAAAACGGCATGTCGGAAACAGCGGTACTCTCCCGCCTGGATGCCGGCTGCTGCCCCCGGCCTGAACCCATCAGGCTCCTGAGCAGGTTAAAGACGATGATGATCACGATAAAGATTATAATGCTTTCCATTAACGAAGGCCTCCTGCTTATTTATTCTCGTTATCCTCTTCTTCCTGCTGATCTTCACCGCCTATTTTGCTGATACTTTCACGCATATCAGTGTCGGCCATAACATTCTTAAGTTGATAGTAATCCATTGCGCCAAGGTTGCCTTCACGTAAAGCCTGGGAAATGGCCCGCGGTACTTCAGCTTCAGCTTCAGTTACTTTAGCTCTCATTTCCTGAACCGAAGCAACCATTTCCTGCTCCTTGGCCACAGCCATTGCCCGCCGTTCTTCCGCTTTCGCCTGGGCAATTCGCTTGTCAGCTTCAGCCTGGTCGGTTTGCAGTTGGGCACCGATATTCTTGCCGACATCAACATCGGCAACATCGATAGAAAGAATTTCATAGGCAGTTCCTGAATCGAGACCCTTATTTAAAACTGTATTAGATATCCTGTCCGGATTCTCCAAAACCACCTTATGGTTATCTGAAGAACCGATCGTGGTTACAATACCTTCACCAACCCTGGCAATAATGGTTTCTTCACCGGCTCCCCCGACTAAGCGATCGATATTTGCTCTAACCGTGACCTTGGCCCGGGCTTTAACTTCGATCCCATCTTTAGCTACCGCCGCTACCACCGGAGTTTCAATTACCTTGGGATTAACGCTCATTTGCACGGCCTGCAGAACATCACGTCCAGCCAGGTCAATAGCTGCAGCCCTTTCGAACAACAGCGGAATCTCAGCTCGCTGGGCGGCAATCAGGGCATTGACCACCCGGTCGACGTTACCCCCGGCCAGAAAATGTCCTTCCAGTTTGTTTACGCTTAAATCAAGCCCGGCCTTGGTCGCTTTAATCAGCGGAGCGACAATTTTTACCGGGATTACCCGCCGTAAGCGCATTCCGATCAAAGCAAATATGCCTACATCGACGCGGGCTGCCAGCGCAGAAATCCACAGGCCGATAGGGATAAAACTGAAAACAACAGCCAGAAATATAACAATAACTACAATAAGCGCCAGTATTGGAATGATTCCTTCAATAACCATAATAAACCCTCCTATTATTTTCTTTCAATTAAATCATACGAACAGACAACCACCGTTTTGGGCCAAATCTACTGGCTGCCTTTATCTAAACGTTTTACGATCACCCGTACGCCTTCAACCCTGTCGACAATTATCGCCTCACCTTCAGGAATAAAAGAGCCTTCACTGACCACATCAATACGACGGCCGTCAATCATGGCTGTACCGGAAGGCCGCAAGGATGTAACTGCAATCCCTTCCTTTCCGGACAGATCCTGCTGATCGCGTGGGGCAACATAACCTAAATCAGCTGTTTCTGCATCGGAAAGAATTATATGACGCAGCATTCCCCGCGAAGAAAAAAAGCGAAAGGCCAATACCGAGAAAACACCGGCCAGAAAGATCGAAATCAGGATCATGATCATGCCGGTCTGAACAGAAACCGCTGCCAGCACAATAGAAACTATAGTAGAAATCAACCCGCTAATACCGAAAATGCCAAAACCGGGCATTACAGCTTCCACTAGCATCAGGCCAATACCAAGCGCAAAAAGGAGTAAAACCCAGTACTCAGCCATACCACCGGCAATATTACCGCCAAAATAGAGGGCAAAAGCGCCCAGGCTCAAAACACCGGCTGCTCCGAAACCAGCAGTAATCACCTCGAGAGCTAAACCTCCGAAACCGATCATCAGTAATAAGGTACCGATTACTGGATTTGTGGTCCAACTGACCAGTGCGTCACTTATGCGTGAATCTACCGGGTGAAGCTCTGCATCCGCTAAGCCAATTGCCTGCAGAAAAGCGGCCTGATCATCGACAGTACCTTCGCTGTAGCCGACATCCAGGGCTTCACTGGCTGTCAGGGTGAGCAAAACACCCGACTCGACCAAATCATCAATGGCAATTTCCCGGCGAACCATGGCCGAAGCAATTTCCGGATTTCTATCCCGGCGTTCAGCCATACTTTCCATTTCTTTTTCCCAGACATCAACCGCCTTTTGATCAACCTCGGCCACACCGAGAACACTTAATTCTGCAGCACCAATCGTGCTGCCGGGAACCATGTAAATCTCATCGGCAGCCAAAGCCAGATAGGCTCCGGCCGAAATGGCCTTCGGACGCACAAAAGCATAAATCGTGCTCTCATGCTCATCCATAAGGCGCCTGATCGACTCGGCCGAATCGATAAATCCGCCCGGGGTATCGAGTTCCATAATTACCGCAGCAGCATTCATTGCCTGCGCTTCCTGAAGAGCATAACTGACATAGCTTGTAGTGCCCGGATCTATAGTGCCTGTGATTTCGATGACCGCAACCGGTTGGTTGCCAGTCGAACCGCCGGCAACAGGCATAATAACAGCTAGCCCGGAAATCAGACAAGCTAACCACAGTAAAAACCTTCTTTGTCTTGACACAACCCGATTCCCCTTATATAAAAGCCAGCTTTATAATGCTGGCTTTATTGCAACAGGTTATTGCAGCAGATTTTCAACCATTTGGCGGACCATGGAACCGTCAGCCTTACCTTTGACCCGGGGCATAAGCAGGCCCATCACTTTACCCATGTCCCGTTTCGTTTCAGCTCCGCTTTCAGCAATTGCTTCCCGCACCATACGGTCCAATTCTTCTTCGGAAAGTTGTTCCGGAAGATATTTTTTAAGGATTTCTATCTCCCGGTTCAGGTCATCAAGCAGTTCCTGCCGGTTTGCTCTTTGATAATCATTTAAAGATTCCTGTCGTTTTTTTACTTCACGTGTTAAAATTGCCAATTCTTCTTCTCTTTCAAGAGGAGCATTTTTAGCAATGGCACCGTTTTGCAGTTCCGCCCGCAACATACGAATTACTGAAAGACGAAAACGATCTTTAGCCTTCATAGCTTCTTTCTGCTCTTCAAAAAGATTATCTGCCAAGGATTTTTCCGCCATAAACGATGTCTCTCCTGTTTCTTTTCTTAACGCCGCCTTTTCCTTGCAGCATCAGCTTTTTTCTTACGGCGTACGCTTGGTTTTTCATAATGCTCACGCCTTCGCGCTTCAGATATAACCCCCGCGCGGGCACACTGTTTTTTAAACCTCTTCAATGCCTTATCCAAGGTTTCATTTTTTCCGATTTTCACTTCTGCCATAATTCTTCCCCCCTCTCCTTAAAACCAATGCCCAGAGGCCTTACTTTAATTAGTTTAAACACCCCTGCCCTTGGCTATGGTTTGCAGCAAAGGTCTTCCTCCCAGGAGGTGGAGGTGAAGATGAAAAACGATCTGCCCTGCATCAGAACCACAGTTAATAACTATCCGGTAACCTTTTTTCTCCAGCTTAAAAGCCCTGGCTATTTCATTGGCCGCTGAATGCAGACGGCCAATCAGAGCCTCGTCACTTTTTTCCATATCCATTATAGTCGGAATATGCTTACGCGGCGTTATCAGGATATGAACGGGAGCAGCCGGATTAATATCTTTGAATGCAACGACATCTTCATCTTCATATACTATATCTGCATCAAGCTCCCGGTTGATGATCTTGCAAAAAATACAGTCAGCAGACATATCTATTCCTCCTGAAAGATATTATAACACAGCCCATTTGCGTTGAGAAGCAAACTATTACTCCATTAAAGCTGCGATAGACCATGTTATTTTATACTTCGCTATTTATACTTCGCTAAATGTTACTATATTACCTTTTAGGCAGTAAAACTTTTTACACATATCCCCGGATCAGCTATAATTAGTAGTGGAAGGGAAGTGAAGTCAGTGGAAATAGATATTCAGGAAGCACTTAAACGGCCTGATGTACAATTTATTGATGTCCGCTCACCGGGTGAATATGTAGAAGCCTCGATACCAGGAGCTGTAAACATACCGCTTTTTGAAGACCGCGAGCATTATCAACTAAGTATTATATATTATCAGCTTGGAGAACATGAGGCCAGAAGAGCGGCGCTGGAAGTGGTTGCTCCTAAACTGCCGTTTCTGGTCAATAAAATTACGGCGGCATGCGGTGAAAAAACCCCTTTGCTTTACTGCAAAAGAGGAGGCATGCGCAGTTTAAGCCTCTACCAGGTATTATCCCTGACCGGGATTAAAACTCTTCGTCTGAAAAATGGCTATAAAGATTATCGTCGCTATGTTAACAATCGTCTCAGCAGTTATAATCTTAATAACGAGTTGTATGTCCTGCATGGGCTGACCGGAGTCGGCAAAACCCTCGTTTTGAAAGAATTGGAACGCCGGGATGTCCCTACCCTGGATCTTGAAGGCCTTGCCCGGCACCGCGGGTCTGTCTTCGGAGCCGTCGGATTCGATAAACCTCGCTCTCAAAAAGATTTCGATACGCATTTACTACAGCACCTGGATCGCCACAGCAATAATCCTTACCTGGTCGTTGAAGGGGAAGGACGCCGTATCGGTAATATATACCTGCCCCGCTTTTTAACAGAGGCGATGAAAAACGGAAACCATTTCTTGTTAACCACTTCACTGGAGACCCGGGTTAAACGCATTGTAGATACCTATGTGCAGGTTCCGCTGGACGAGATAGTTTTTGAGCAGCTCAAAAATGCGCTTTATTCCCTGCGCCGCCGCCTGGGCAGTCAAAAGACCGACAGGCTTATATCAATGCTGGAGAAAGGAGATCATCATGCTGTAGCCAGGATATTATGCACTGACTATTACGATCAATTTTATAATGACTCCCGCCCGGAGTGCTCACAATTCAGTGAAACAATCGACGCAACTGATATTGACCAGGCAGCAGATCAAATCATTAACAAAATAAACTGTACTTATTCCGTTTCTGCGCACTCCGCGCTTCAACAATAAACACCAAGAACAGAAATAATATGGCTTACCTTGTGTTTTAATTTAAATCATGAAAGGAGAGTAATCAATAATGAATCCTTACGATGCCGCTCACAGGCTGGCTAAAGCTTTACGAGAATCAGAAGAGTTCAAAGAAATGAAAGAAGCCCAGGAGGCATTAAAGGCAGACGAATCAGCTAAAAAGATGGTACTCGATTTTCGCAGTAAACAGCTGGAACTGCAGAAGCAAAAATTATCAGGCATTGAAATCTCGAAAGAACAGGAAGAAAAAACGGAAAAACTGCTTGAGGTAATAAATATGAACATGATCGCCAGGCGTTTTTTGCAGGCGGAGTACAAAATAGCCGTGCTGCTGCAGGATGTGCAAAAAATAATTGGTGAGGCGACCAATGAAATATTTGACTCGGAGCTAATGGGCATGCCGGAGGAAAACGGTGAACAGGATACATGATCAAAGAAAAAACTAAACTTTACAAGGCCCTGCTGCTTGATTTGGACGGCACTTTGCTCGATCTCGATATCGAAAAATTCATACCGGCTTATATCGAAGCGTTGTCCGGCAAATTTAACAACTTTATCAGACAGGACAACTTTATCAAACATCTTTTCGGAGCAACAAACAAAATGGTCAAAAACGAAGATCCTGCAAAGAAAAACGAAACGGTGTTTTACGATGAATTTTGCCGGAATATTGGCATATCTTTCGAACAACTCAAACCTCTCATTGAAGATTTCTACCGCAATGACTTCCCAAATTTAAGCTGTTGGGGACAGGTACATCCTCATGCCCAATCGGTTATTGAAGCAGCTAAAAAAAATAACCTGACCCTTGTGCTGGCAACAAATCCCATTTTTCCGGCTGTGGCAATCCTGCAGCGCCTTTCCTGGAGCGGTTTGTCTGCAGAACAATTCCAGCTGATTACCACCATGGAAAATATGCATTTCTGCAAACCAAACCCGGCTTATTACTTAGAAATTACCCGTAACATAAAATGCCCGCCGGAAAACTGCCTGATGGCAGGAAATGACACCGTTGAGGACCTCAGCGCCTCCAAAGCCGGCATCGACACATTTCTGGTCGAAGATTTTATCCTGCAGCGCAGTGAAAAAGAACCGATCAGCAATTACCGGGGCAGTCTTAAAGATCTGGCCTTGTTTATCGATCGACTTAAAAACTAAAAATAATAAGCAACCCCAGAACTGGCTGTTCAAACAGCTTTAAACTTGTTTTTTATTGATGTGGATGGCCCTGATGTGCGGGCCGTCTTCTTTTTCCAGGCGGGCGTTGATCAGTTTGCCACGCCAATGCAAGCCTTTGAACTCAGAGACTATTCTCACACGCAAATAGTGGGGCGTAAATCCTTCACCATAAGCGTAAGGTAACACCTTCTCGACGAGGACCGGCTGGACCGTGCCTAAAAATTTTTGCCGATAAAATGAAGCCATTTCTTTACCCAATTCGATCATTTCCTTGCTGCGCCTGGCCTTGATATCATTTGAAATCTGCCCGGAAAAATTAGCTGCCGGCGTACCCGGACGGGGCGAAAATTTAA
>SLRT01000159.1 GCA_007130825.1 Syntrophomonadaceae bacterium
AAAACCAACTACCGTAAGCATGTTCTGTCATTTCAAATAAAAAAAAGGAATTATTTCAGCTTAAAAAACTGAGCCTAAAAAGCGAGGCATCTGTAGATGAGTAACGGTACCGATCAAAACAGGGTTAAGAAGCTTAACCAGGGAGAAGTCAGTGCAGGCCCGGTTATTTACTGGATGAGCAGGGATCAGCGAGTCCGGGATAACTGGGCCCTTTTATATGCCCAGGAACTGGCCCTTGAAAAAGGGCAGCCCCTGGCTGTCATCTTCTGCCTCGTCCCTGAATTCCTGGGAGCCACCCTGCGCCAGTACCGCTTTATGCTGAAAGGACTGGCCGAAGTAAAAAAAGATTTGCGCGAACTGGGGATCAGTTTTTTTCTGCTCACCGGAGACCCGGTGCAGGAAGTCTCCCGGTTCTGCCGGGAGGCGCGGCCCGGCGCCCTGGTTGGCGATTTTTCACCCCTGCGTATCAATGTCGGCTGGAAAGAAGCCGTGGCAGAGAAACTGCCTGCAGCCTTTTTCGAAGCAGATACCCACAATATTGTCCCCTGCCGGCTTGCTTCAAACAAGCAGGAATATGCAGCCTATACCTTCCGGCCTAAAATCAATAAACTTATACCCATCTACCTGACAGACATACCTGCGCTGCAATATCACCCTCACCCTTACCTGCGGCCGGATAAAGGCCCACAACCCGGGCAAAAGGATTATCATTTTACCGACTGGCAGGCTGTGGAAGAAACATTGAACATTGATCGATCGGTTCCTGAAGCGGCCGGGTTTAAGCCAGGTGAAGCGGCGGGCCGGGCAGCAATGGAGCACTTTATAGCCTTTAAACTGCCCGTTTATGACCGGGACCGCAACGACCCTTCCAGGGACGGACAGTCAAATCTTTCCCCCTACCTGCATTTCGGACAGCTCTCTCCCCAGAGGCTTGCTTACGCGGTCAGCAGGGCCGGCGGGGAAGAAAAGGATGCAGGGCTGGAAGCATCGAAGGAGGCTTTTCTCGAAGAGTTGGTGGTGCGCAGGGAGCTTTCGGATAACTTCTGTTTCTATAACAGGGATTATGACAGCACCGCTGCTTTCCCCCGCTGGGCCCGAGAGTCCCTGGAAACCCACAGAAACGACCCCAGGGAATATATATACTCCCTGCCGGATTTTGAAGCGGCCCGCACCCACGATCAGCTCTGGAATGCCGCTCAAAAAGAAATGGTCTTTACCGGCAAGATGCACGGCTACATGCGCATGTACTGGGCCAAGAAAATCCTCGAATGGACAAGATCACCGGGGCAAGCCCTCGAATATGCCTTCTATTTAAACGACAAATATTCCCTGGACGGACGCGATCCCAACGGTTACAGCGCTATTGCCTGGAGCATTGGCGGTGTGCATGACCGGGCCTGGAAAGAAAGGCCTATCTTCGGCAAGGTCCGCTATATGAGTTATAAGGGGAGCAAATCCAAGTTCAACATCGAAAACTACCTGGCCAAGGTGCAAGCCCTGCTTGAAACCTAGGATTTTAGAGTTAAAAATTATATGTTTCTACCCGGGTTTGACACACAGGTGTCACTTTTTCATGGTTAAGCTTAAATGCTCAAGAAAGAAGAGAAGATAACAGCTAGTATCATCGAAAACACAGATGGGCGGGCATTAAAGCGGGTTTAATGTCTTTTGCAACGAGAAAATTTGGCTATCAAACAGCTGTGGCACTGATATGTGTTAAAATAAGGATATGGAAAATATAAAAAGTGAATTAAAAAGTCGACACATATTAGTTGTCGAAGATGAGGAGGAAATAGTCCGCCTTATTTCTTTTCATCTTGAAAAAGCAGGATATGTGACGCATACTGCAGGCAGCGGTCCAGAAGCGCTTAACCAGGCTTTTGAACATGTCCCTGACCTGGTTGTCCTTGATATTATGCTGCCCGAAATGGACGGTCTGGAAGTCTGCCGCCGTCTGCGCAGCGATAACAAGACTGCTTCTATACCGATTTTGATTCTATCTGCCCGTAAGGAAGAATTTGATAGAGTGCTGGGCCTGGAACTGGGCGCTGATGATTACATGGTTAAGCCTTTCAGCCCGCGTGAACTGGTTGCTAAAGTTAAGGCAATGCTAAGACGGTTGGAACATTTAACACCGCCGGCACAAGCTACAAGTAATAGTGGGGAAAAGATTTATAAGGCCGGTGATTTGGTCCTTTATCCGGAAAGGTATCAGGTTACAGTCAATGCACAACCCTGCGCTTTAACTCATAAAGAATTTGTTTTACTGCAGATACTGATGGCTAATCCCGGTAAAGTTTTAACCAGGGAACTATTACTCGACCAGGTATGGGATTATGAAACAGAAGTCGATACGCGAACGGTAGATGTCCACATTCGTTATCTCAGGCAAAAGATAGAAAAAGATCCAGCCCACCCCCGCTATATCGAAACAGTACGGGGAGTAGGTTACCGCTTCGCGAGCCTAAAAGGTTGAAAGAGCATCATTTAATTTTACGTTTACCCGTTTATTTTTCATCTGGGCCACCTGGGGGGATTTTTATTGTTCACCGGTATTCGTTGGCGCCTGATAATATATTATCTGGTTGTTATTGCCGTGATTGTGATCGTCCTCGGGGCATTTTTTATTTGGTTTTTAAATTACTTCTACAAACAAA
>SLRT01000121.1 GCA_007130825.1 Syntrophomonadaceae bacterium
AGGTTTGAGCTAATTATGTAACTGCTGACCCTGGATTTTCTTAATTAACAGGCAAAATACTTCCAGTCAAACATCATCCTTTTTTTTGCAGTAGAGCTTTCAATAAAACGGTTCAATTTCAATAACCATTCGGGTTCCACATAATATTTTGCTTCTCACTGCCAAAAAAACTACTCCCATGGCTGCAAATAAACCTTTTTAGCGGAATATATAATTTTAACTGAAGGTGAACAACGTGAAAAGATTGATACTTGCTATCCTGATAATGCTGATAAGCGGTTTAGTATTATTGGTATATGAACCTGTCAGTGAAATTAAGCTGATTATTAACGAAGAAATAATTGAGCTGGATGAACCGGTGAAAATGGAGGAAGACAAATTATTTGTTCCGGCGAAACTGGTGTTTGAAAAATTAGGCGCTGATACAATATGGGACACCAGAAATAAAATATTGTCGGGGATGCTCGGAGGTTTCCAGGTAGATCTGGACGTTGATGGCAATGAAATTGCTGCCAACGGTAAGACCGTGGCAGGGGATGTGCCGGTGATAATTATTGAGGAGGTCATCTATGCCCCGGTCAGACCTACAGCAAAAGCATGGGGCGCTCTTGTAGATTGGAACGAGGAAACTAGAACGCTAAAGATTTACACACCGTCGGAATTTGACCCTGCACCGGAAGACGATCAACAGGGTCCGCTTCTACACGTCGCCTACCCTTCTGAATCACAGAGCACTTATTATGGAAATCGTTTGTTTGTATTCGGAACAACGCAGTCTTATTCGCAGGTTGAGGTCACAGTAAATGGTGAACCGGTGGAAGCATTGGATCCGCGGAGCGGTAACTTTCTGACTATGGTCAATATTCCCTTTGGCGAAGAATTTCTTCTAAAAGTGAAAGCCACCGATGCTGAGGGAACCACCACTGTTGAAAGATCGGTTGTTTATCCCGAAGGCCTGCAGCCCATGCCCGAGAAACCTTTAGAAATTCATTCCACACATTTGATACCTGACCAGGACCAGGTTTTAAGTCCGGGCGACACCTTGAGAATAGTGGCCCGGGGCAGCCCGGGAGCTACGGCCCATTATCGAATCGGGGAAGGCGTCTTTATTGAAATGACCGAGTTGGAATATCCTACGGGTCCGCCGGGTAGAGGCGGCATTTATACCGCAACATACGAAGTAGACCAGCGCGACGCGCCGTCTGCCGGGGTATCAGATTTGATGCCTGTTACGGTCACTCTGGTTAAAGACGGAGAACGGGTGAGCCTGAAACTGCCGGGAAAATTGGCTTTTTTCTCCACTACTCCCTATAAAGTTGTAGAAGTAAGGAAGCAGCATGAACTAAAATACCGGGGCTGGCTGCGAATTATCCAGGACGATTATTATCAACTTTATTCTGCCACCCGCAGCGGTAGCGGTTATCCCGCCAATATTGTCAGCTATCTGACTGAAGGAACTCGCTTTGAAGTTGTGGGAGTTTCCGGCGATTATTACCGGGTAAAACTAAAAGAAAATGACACCCACCTGGTTCACAAAGAGGCAGTCCGGGAGTTAGAAGGCAAAGATTCTCTTAAATCATCCCTGTCGGCACTAGGACTATTATCAATTAGGGATAAAGTAAGTCTACGCCTGAATGCTACAGAACGGTTTCCCTTTCACATCGAAAGCGGCACAAATCAGCTTGAAATAAGACTGTACGGTCTTAAAAAAGCTGAGGAGCTGACATTACCGGAAATTATTGAGCCGGTAAATGAGTTAACGCTGGAGACCAGCGCTGAAGAACCTAATTTATTGGTTTTAACTGTAGAACTTGATAAAAATTTTACCGGTTTTGACTCAACATGGGTAGGAACTGATTTGGTGCTTGATCTTTACAAGCCGCCCCGTATAAGCAAAGACGACCCCCTGGGAAATAAAACTATAGTCATTGATCCCGGGCATGGAGGAAAAGATCCGGGAGCGCCCGGACCTGGCGATTTGCATGAAAAAGATGCAGTGCTGGAAATCAGCCTTTATCTCAGGGATCTCTTAACAGGAGCCGGCGCGGATGTGATCATGACCCGCACCGAAGATAAAACTGTAAACCTGTATGAGCGACCTGAAGCGATGGCCGAACATGATGCGGATTTATTCATTAGTATACACGCCAATGCTCACGCCCAAGATACCGAAGCTGTAGATCTGCATGGAATTATGACCCTCTACAGTTATGATCATAACTATGAATTAGCGAAAATTATGCTTGACAAAGTGTCAGAAGAAATGGGCTTGCCGGCAATGACCACCTGGAAAAGAAACCTGGCCGTACTCCGGCATTCTCAATTACCCGGTGTCCTGGTTGAAGCCGGATATATGATGCATCCTGAGGACAACTGGTATATTCTACACCCTGCAGGACAGGAAAAGTTCGCCGCCGCGATAAAAGAAGGTATAAAAGAATATTTTCATTCCATAACAACCCATAACAACCGGTAACAGCAGAATAATAATTTTACCGGGCTAAATTTGACCGGCTGCATTAAAGGCCATTTCGACCGCCTCCTCCGGGGTTAAAACATCGATAATACCGCTGCTTGCCCGGTGAGGCGCCTTTATCGTCCAGCTTGTCAGACCGATAACCGGTTTACCCATTTTCAGGGCCAGGGCAATTTCTGAAAGCGTGCCGTACTCTCCGCCGATCGCTATCACGGCATCGGCAGTGCGGGTTATGATCGCGTTACGGGCTTCCCCAAGGCCGGTTGCCAGGGTATAGGTTAGGTAACGATTACCCAGACGGTGATCGCTGCCGGGTAAAACACCCAATACTGCCCCGCCTTCCTGGCAAGCTCCTTTTGAGGCTGCTTCCATAACCCCGGTTCCGCCTCCACAGATCACAACCCCGTTCCGCCGGGCTATTTCTTTTCCCGTCTCCCGGGCAAAAAGCTTTTCTTCTTCTGTACAGTCGGAACCTCCGACAACAGCAATGTAAAGCAATACCGGTCACCCCGTCTTTCTTGTCATCACAACCGGCGTGTCATCCGGCCAATATCCCCCGGATATGTTTCAGGTTTATTATAGAATGATTCTCCTTATGAAGCATGACGGCAACCAGGTCAATACGGCAGGGCATTTCATGTTTATAAACTGATTTCAGATAGTAAAGGGCCAGGCGTTGCAGGCGATGCGATTTTTCAGCGGTAATCGATTCCTCCGGGCCGCCAAAAGATAAGCTGGTGCGGGTGCGCACCTCGACAATAACTATGGTTTTGTTTTCCCGGGCAACAATATCAATTTCTCCCAGCGGGCACTGATAATTGGCCTCAATGATTTGATATCCATTTTCTTCTAAGTATGCCCGGGCCGCTTTTTCACCGGCCAAACCAACCTGACGGCGCCTTATGGTCATCTTTCATTTGTCTCCAGTCTGGACCTGGATTATAGTTATCCGGGAGCAAAAAATATTTTACCCTGTTCAATTGTCAGTCAGCCGGAACGAAAGGCGGTGCAAAGGACAGGGACCAAAGCGGGACAAAGCATCCCGGTGCTCTGATGTGCCGTAACCCATATTGTGGTCAAAGCCATACCGGGGATATTTCCGGTGCAAATCAAGCATAACCTTATCCCGGCTTACCTTGGCCAGCACCGAAGCAGCTGCAATCGACATGGACAGAACATCGCCACCGGTTATCGCTTTTTGCTTAAAAGGACATTTTCTGATTTGGAAACCGTCAACCAAAACGTAATCGGGCTGGGGCGAAAGTTTGCCGAGTGCGCGCATCATGGCCAGCATCGAGGCGGCATGGATATTTAAGCGATCTATTTCTTCCCGTGAAGCGCTGCCGAGGCCGTAACTGCGGACATTTATAATAATCTGATCAAAAATTTTTTCTCTTGCTTCCGCAGAAAGTTGCTTGGAATCTTTTAAGCCCTTGATCACCACTCCCGGTTTGAGAATAACCGCAGCAGCAATTACCGGCCCGGCCAGCGGTCCGCGCCCGGCTTCATCCACACCGGCGATCGCTTCAAAACCTTTCTTTTGTAAAGATTCTTCTTCTGATAACATCTTTTGCAGGCGGGCTTCTTCCTGCCGGGAAGCATCTTTTCGTTTGTGAAAACGCCTTAGAAGCGCTGCTGTGCCACGGCGGCGGTCAGCCTTAAGCCTTTCTTCTTCCTCTGGTAATAGATCTTCTTTTTCCTCCAGGTAGGCCCTGAGTTCGGCAATGGTCATCTTTTCAAAACTCAAAAACAACCTCTCCTCTCAGCGGCAGGCTCATAAGAGTGTCATCTACTGCGGCGGACTTTCCAGGGTAATGCGGCCCAGGGCCCCTCCCTGAAAATCGCGTAATAACAGGGCGGCTGTCCTTTCTGCATCTATTTTGCTTTCAGCCCGCAGGCATCCCTGCGATATTCCAATCTGCTCAAAGATCCGGCCGGCTTCACCGGGGCACAAATCGTTGTAGCGCTGAAATAGTAAATTAAACTTGTCTTTTTCTAAGTATTGTTCAATCAGCCACAGGGCAATATCCTGCCTGTCTATTTGACCGGCCGGTATCGCTCCAACAGCAGCCAAGGCCCGCGCTGCATCTTCAGTATTTTTGGGCCGGAGAATTCCCGGTGTATCGAGCAGTTCCATACCCGGCATAATGCGTATCCACTGTCTTCCCCTGGTAATTCCGGGGCGGTTACCGGTTTTTGTTACCGCTTTATGAACAAATAGATTTATTAAAGTAGATTTGCCGACATTGGGAATGCCGACAAAGATCATCCTCAGCGGACGTTTTAACCGACCCGACAACATGTTCTGCTCCTGCTGTTTGAGATAACGGAGAAGATTATCAATATAACGCTTTTTCTGCACACTGAAAGCTATCGCTTTTAAACCTGTCTTTTGATAATAGTCCAGCCAGAGTTTGGTAATCTCCTCTTCCGCCCTGTCGGCCTTGTGTAATAAGATCAGATGTTTTCTGCCCTCGAACAGCTCGTCGAAAGCTGGATTGCGGCTGCTGGCAGGTATACGGGCATCAAGCAGCTCGATAACCAGGTCAATTGCTTTTAGGTCCTGGCGCAGCTGGTTAATTGCCCTGGACATATTTCCCGGGTACCATTGGCCTTTACTCAAGGTTGTTCAACCCCGGAATCAATCAACCGTGCTTCCCCGGGCGGCCAGAAGATAAAAAAAGCCCGGCCTTTCAGATATTCCTGTGAAACAAAACCGACTCTCGGATCTCGTGAGTCCATACTATTCTGTCGATAATCACCCATGACGAAAAGATACCCCGGAGGCACTACCTCCGGCCCGTAATCATGCATCAGCATATCCTGATCGATGTATGGCTCTTCTATAATTATTCCATTAACGAAAACCCGGCCACCTTTAATCTCAATTTCGTCGCCCTCCACAGCGATGACCCGCTTAATGAAATCACGGCCGGGTTCAAATTCAAACACAATAATATCGCCCAACCGGGGCTGATCAAAATGGTAAACTATCTTGTTGACCATTAACCGTTCTGTTTCCACGAGCGTCGGGTACATAGACCGTCCCTCGACAACAAAAACTTCAAACAAGAACATTCTGATCAAAAGAGCCAGGACAATTGCAATCAGAATAGAACGGGTCCAATCCCACAGCTCTTTCCACTTGCCCAATTAAATCATCCCCGTAATTATATTTACCGTTTTTCCTTGATTCGAGCCGCCTTGCCTACACGCTTGCGTACATAGTAAAGCTTGGCCCGGCGCACCCGGCCTCTTTTTACAACATCAATTTTATCAATCGAGGGTGAATGTACGGGGAAAATCCTTTCCACGCCAATACCAAAAGAAACCCTGCGGACAGTAAAAGTTTCTCTTACCCCGCTGCCCTGGCGCCTGATAACCACCCCTTCAAAAGCCTGGGTTCGCTCTCTGCTGCCCTCAATTACTTTTACATGCACTTTAACCGTATCCCCTGGTTTAAAGTATGGTACATTATCTTTCATGTTCCGCTTTTCGACTTCTTTTAATAAATCCATCCTGTAAAACCTCCTATCCTCATCACCGCGTAATTATAACATATTACCTGGACATTAAGACTGCTGTTTTTTAATTTCTTCAAGAAACACTTTTTCTTTCGGCAAAAGATCAGCTTGCTGCAGCAAATCAGGGCGCCGCTCGTAGGTGCGCTTGAGCGACTGTTTCCTCCGCCAACACCCTATTTCACTGTGATTGCCGGATAACAACACCGGCGGAACTTCCATACCACGGTAAGCAGCGGGACGGGTGTAATGAGGATATTCAAGCAGCAATTCGGAAAACGATTCATCAGCAGATGCTTCATCTTCCAGAAATCCGGGCAGTAAGCGCACTACAGCATCGACAACTACTGCCGCCGCCAGTTCTCCACCGGTTAGAACATAATCGCCGATCGATATTTCTTCATCGACCAAAGCAACGCGCACCCGCTCATCAACACCTTCGTAGCGTCCGCAAATTAAGATCAGGTGTTTCTTTTCGGCAAGTTTAAGGGCCCGGTGTTGATTAAACCGTTGACCCTGGGGGGTTAAAAGAATCACCCACGTACCCTCACAAACCGATTTATTTTTCAGATCTTCCACCGCTTCAAACAAAGGCTCCGGTTTTAAAATCATGCCGTAACCGCCGCCGTAAGGGGCATCGTCGACCTGTCTGTGCCGGTCATAAGTATATTTACGCAGATCAACCAGATCAATGTCCACCAATCCCCGGTCAGCAGCCCTTTTTATCATGCTCTCTTTAAAGGGACCTTCAAGAATTCCGGGGAAAATAGTGACCAGATCAATTTTCATCATTAAACGGCTCCCTTATAAATCGAGCATTCCTTCCGGCAGATCAACGCTAATAAAACCTGCGGATAAATCAAGTTGCCGGATAAATTCTTTTACCGCCGGAATGAAAGTTATTTTATCTTTTTGGCCGGATCGGGCCAGCACAAGTTGATCGTGGCCTCCGCTTTTGATCACCCCGGTTATAGAGCCCAGAAGTTTACCTTCAATAGTGTAGACCTGCAGGCCGACCAGCTGATCATGATAAAACGTTCCCTCCGGAAGAGGCATCCTTTTTTCGCGAGGGATCCTGACCAGGCTTCCGCCGAGGCGGTAAGCCTCTTCCCTGCTATTGATTCCCTGAAACTTCACCAACCAGTATTGGCCATGCAAAGAGGCTTTTTCCACCGCGTAAATTTTGCGCCGGGATTCTGCTTCCAGTTCAACTTCTTCAAGCAGGTATACCCGTTCCGGATAATCAGAATAAGGATATACCTTCACCATACCACCGGTGCCATGCGGGGAAAGCACTTTGCCAATTACCACATCATAGCCCATAATCATTGCACAATTTCGATGACAACCCTTTTATTTCCTTTCACTGCCGCTGCGTTGACAACTGTCCTTATTGCCCTGGCAATTCGGCCCTGTTTACCGATTACTTTTCCCATGTCACTTTCTGCAACTCTCAGTTCAAGAATTATCAGCCGATCACTTTCTACCTGCTGGACATCTACCTTATCCGGCTCATCGACTAAAGCTCTGGCTATATGCTCCAGTAGTTGCTTCATGAATACCATCCTCCCTGCATACCTACTTATTAAGACCGGCTTTATTAAAAAGCGCCTTAACCGTATCAGAGGGCCTGGCTCCTTTCGAAAGCCACTGCTGAACCTTTTCCGCATCCACATTGAAAGTGGTCGGTTGCGTTGTGGGATTATAATAACCGATCTCTTCAATAAAACGGCCGTCTCTTGGGAAACGGGAATCGGCAACCACAATACGGTAAGACGGTTTCTTTTTGCCGCCCATTCGCTTCAACCTGATTCGTACTGCCAACTTAGTCACCTCCATCAATTAATTATGATTAACTGTTTGCGATTTATATTTACCGGTAAAACCCGGGTTGTTCTACAAAACATCCTCTATTAAACTTTAAAATGGAAACTTCTTTTTGACTTTTTTCATCTTTTTCGACGAACCTTTCTTATCAGCCAGGTTCATTTGTTTAAACATTTTCTGCATCTGATTGAATTGATTGAGCAAGCGGTTGACATCCTGAACGGTAGTTCCGCTGCCCCGGGCAATGCGGCGGCGGCGGCTGCTGTTCAATATCGTCGGATCTTGACGTTCATTCCCGGTCATCGATCCGATGATCGCTTCAACCACTTTAAAGCTGTCTTCATTCAAAGACATCTGTTTAATTTCCTTGGGAATGTATCCGCCATCGGGAAGCATGTTCAAAATATCATCCAGAGAACCCATGCTGCGCAGCTGAGCGATCTGATCCCGGAAATCTTCCAGGGTAAACTGCTGTTTGCGCAGTTTTTTTTCCATCTCTTTGGCCTTGTCCTGATCTATCGTAGCTTCCGCCTTTTCGATCAGGGAAAGAACATCACCCATCCCTAAAATACGGGAAGCCATACGATCCGGATAAAAGGGCTCCAGGGCCTCGATTTTTTCCCCAGTGCCGACAAATTTTACCGGGCATCCGGTAACCTTACGCACCGAAAGGGCCGCACCGCCCCTGGTATCGCCGTCAAGCTTGGTTAAAATCACCCCGCTCAGACCCAAGGCTTCATGAAATGAAGCCGCTGCATTAACTGCATCCTGACCGGTCATAGCATCAACCACCAATAAAACTTCATCGGGTTTGATTTCGTTTTTAATCCCGGTAATTTCAGACATCATTTCATCATCGATGTGCAGGCGCCCGGCTGTATCGAAGATGGTCACATCAAAGCTCTCTTTCTCCGATATTTGCAAACCTTCACGGCAAATCTCCACCGGATCTGCTTCCAGGTTACTATAACACTTTTCGCCGATCGATTCACTTAAAACCTGGAGCTGTTTTACCGCTCCCGGGCGGTAAATGTCGGCCGCCACTAACAGGGGGTTACGTCCTTCCCGGCGAAGGTGACCGGCGAGCTTAACTGCGGTGGTGGTTTTCCCGGAACCCTGCAAACCGACCATCATTATGGTGGTCTGCCCCTTGTTCGACTTGGCCAGGCCACTTTGCTTGTCTCCCATTAACCTGGTCATTTCTTCATTGACTATTTTAATAACCTGCTGGCCGGGAGTGAGGCTGCTCATAACTTCCTGCCCGACAGCTCTTTCCCTGACAGCAGTAACAAAATCTTTGACCACTTTAAAATTAACATCAGCTTCCAGTAAAGCTAACCTGATATCGCGCATTGCTGTGTCGACATCTTTTTCGCTCAGTTTACCTTTACCTTTTAGTTGACGAAATGTACTTTGCAGTTTCTCCGCCAGGTTAGAAAACATAAAACTAATTCACTCCTACTGCTCATTGCTTGAGCGCAAAGCGGCTATTATTTCTTTTAGACGTTTTAAGTCCTGAGTTTTTAACTTCTCCTGCAGCAACAGTTTGTCTGCTTCGGTTAAAAGTTCTTGCTGTTCGTTAAACAGCCTGTACAGCCCAAGCTTCTCTTCAAGCTTTTCCATTGATACAAGGGCCCGTTGTATCAGATCGTAAACAGCCTGTCTGCTGGTATTGTACTCGGAGGAAATCTCGGCCAATGAATAGTTCTCGCTAAAGTACAAATGCAGGGTTTCCTGCTGCCGCTCGGTCAGCAAAGGAGCATAAATATCGTAAAGCAGGTTAATCCTGTTTAATTGATCAAGCATGTCCACCTCTGTAAAGTAATATTACTTTACAGAGAAAGTATAACAAAAAAAAACCGCAAAGGCAATCTTTTTTAACCGCTAAAAACAGCTCCTTAAAACGAAAATGAATAACATTTGCCGGTCATTATCTATGACCAGGTAATTCACGCGCTTAATCTTCCAGCAGAGCCCGGGCGAATTCCTCGGGACGGAAGGGGGCAAGGTCATCCATTGTTTCACCGGTGCCCACATAACAAACCGGTATTTTTAGTTCATCTGCAATATTGATTACAATTCCGCCCCGGGCAGTCCCGTCAAGTTTGGTGAGGACCAGGCCATCGATAGCCAGCGACTGATTAAAACTTTTAGCCTGGGCGACCGCATTTTGTCCGGTGGTAGCATCAAGCACGAGCAAAACCCGATGCGGCGCTCCGGGCATAATCCGGCCAATCACCCGGTGAATTTTATTTAATTCTTCCATCAGGTTATGCCTGCTGTGCAACCGGCCGGCAGTATCACCGATGACCAGATCAACTGCCCTGGCTTTTGCAGCATTGATGGCATCGAAAAAAAGAGCGGAAGGATCTGAACCGGGCTGTTGCTTGATCAACTCGACACCGGCGCGAGCAGCCCATATTTCCAGCTGTTCAATTGCAGCTGCCCGGAAAGTATCTCCGGCCACAAGGAGCACATTTTTCCTCTCCTGCCGGTAAAGGTTGGCCAGTTTTGCCGCCGTTGTGGTTTTTCCGGAACCATTTACCCCGACCAGAAGGATAACAAAGGGTTGTTCATCTTGTTCCACTGAAGTTTCGCCGGGCTTCATAATCCCGGTTATTAATTGCAACAGTAAGTTCCTTGCCTCTTCCCGTGCTTTGATTTTTTGGCGCCTGATTTCTTCTTTCAGCTGGTCGACCAGTTTTACGCTGGTTTGCACACCAACATCACCACTGACCAGTATTTCTTCCAGCTCTTCATAAAAAGCTTCGTTGATTTCTCCCCCGCCGAAAAGACCATCCAGGCGGCTTATAAAACCGGATTTACTGCGGGCAAGCCCGTTTTTAAATTGATCAATC
This sequence comes from Syntrophomonadaceae bacterium, assembly GCA_007130825.1. Classification (GTDB taxonomy): domain Bacteria; phylum Bacillota; class Dethiobacteria; order DTU022; family DTU022; genus B1SED10-74M. The sequence goes on from SLRT01000121.1 coordinate 10,683, forward strand.
AAACTCATTTAATGTTTAACTCTCCCTGCTAATTTTTTCATCTTCCAACTTAAGCGACATCAGGCGCGACACTCCGGGCTCGGGCATGGTTACCCCATAAAGCACATCCGCTTCCTCCATGGTCCGTTTCCTGTGGGTTATCATAATAAATTGGGCCTGCTCAGTTGTTTGTTTGAGAAACTTTGTGAACCGGGCCAGGTTAGCATCATCAAGCGTTGATTCGACCTCATCGAGCAGGTAAAAAGGAGCTGGCTTATAGCGCAGAATGGCGAAAACGAGAGCAATGGCAGTTAATACTTTTTCGCCGGCTGATAAAAGGGTTATATTCTGCAATTTTTTCCCCGGAGGCTGGGCTACAATCTCAATACCCGCTTCCAGTATATTGTCTGCATCGGTCAATTTCAACATGACCTGGCCGCCTTCAAAAAGTTCCTGAAAAGTCTGTTTAAAATTTTCACCGATAATTTCAAAAGCGTTCTTAAAATAGTACTCCATTCGCTGATCGATCTCAGATAAAACCTTGCAAAGGGACTCTTCGCCTTTTTGCAGGTCTTCTTTTTGTTCTTTCAGGAAATTAATTCTTTCTTCAAGCCTGTCCAGCTCTTCGATTGCTCCCAGGTTAACTTCACCCAGCGTTTCTGCGTCTTCTTTATAGGTTTCAACCAGGCGACTGCTTTCTTCCGGATCAAAATCGTCATCTAACTGCACCAGGTCCAGACTATGAAAAAGTTCCCTGAACCGCATTTCCTGGTAATTGATTTCGGTCTGAAGGCGGGCCTGTTCCAGGGAAAGCTGTCTTTCCCGTTTTTCCTGGCGGGCAACCTGACTTTGGCGACGCCTGACCTTTTCTTCATGTTCAATCAATTCAGCTTCAGTTTTGTTAACCAATTCAGTTTTTTCTTCCAAAGCGGCAATCAAACCGGCCTTTTCTTCATTGAGCGCTTCTATTTTGGCCTTGATGCGCTCCTGTTCTTCTTTATTCGCAACCAGATCATTTTTTAGCTTTTCATGTTCCCGCTCTTTTTCCTTAATCTCCTCGGCAGGCTTATTAATGTTTTCTTCTATTTCTTCAATCCTGCCGGCCAGGGCATCCCGCTGTTCCTGGTAAGAACTGATTCTAACCAGAACTGCGGTTATCTGTTGTTCCAGCTTTTTCTTGTTAGCTAAAAACTGTTGGTAGTGTTCTTTTTTTCCAGCCAGCTCGCTTTCCATGCTGTTAATTTCTGCTGTGCAATTATCAATCTCTGTTTGCAGGGCATCTAACCGGCGGTTTAATTCTGATTCTTCTTTTTCAGATTCTTGATAAGCATTCTCTTGAGCCCGAATGCGGTCATTTAAGATACTCTGTTCATACTGCAGGGTTTCTGATTCCTTATGTAAATCATTCAATTGATCAGCCAGCATTTTCCGTATCATCGCCGCTTCCTCGGCACTTTTTCCGACAGTGGACAGTCTGCTTTTAACTTCTTTCAGTTCAGTGCTTAACCGCTGAAGGTTATTATTAACATCAGACTGTTGTTTTTTAAGGGTTTCGATTTCTTTTCGCCTCCCCAAAGGCATCCCGGCATTTCGTTTGCCAAGACTTCCACCGCGGATAATCCCTCCCGGATTAATCATCTCCCCTTCGAGGGTAACTACCCGGCAGCTGTGCCTGATAAAACGAGCCGCTTGAGACGCATTCTCCAGGGTGCGGCAGACAAGGATAGAAGACATCAGGTAATCGACCGCGTTGCGGTATGCGTTATCTACTTTTACCAGTTCCGAAGCTTTGCCAATTACTCCATCCAAATCACGCCAACCGGGATAACGTTCCAGGGGGTCAGCAGCCTGATGAAGAATATCAAGCGGTAAAAAGGTAGCCCAGCCCCGGTTGTTGTTCTTCAGATAGCCGATAGCTTTATGCACCGCCTGTTCACTGTCGGCAACCAGGTACTGCAGAGCGCCGCCCAGGGAGGATTCAACAGCCTGGATATATTTTTCATCAACTTCGATCAAATCCGCTACCGGGCCAATTATTCCAGGCAGAGCGGAACGTGACTGCATAATTTCTTTAACTCCGCGGTAATAACCGGATAATGCTGAATCCTGCTCCTGGAGAAGGTTAAGCCGACTGTTAATCCCGTGCAGAACTTCTTTTTGCTTTTGCTCTTCAGCAGCCAGTTTGTCCAGCTGCTTTTGGATCTGTTCTTTTTCTTCGGTTTGCTTCCGTTCAAAAGCTTCGGCGCCGGAAAGCTCCTCCTGCAGATTTTGCTTTTGAAGGTCCAGTGAAGCAGCCTTTTCTGTTAAGCGGTCCGACTGATTATCTAATTCGGTTTTATCTTCTGTTAAAGTATTTTTTTGAACCTCGATGCGTTCCAGGCGGTGTTTAAGTTCTTCCCTGGTCGAGGCGGCAGCTTCTTTACGAAAACCGACCTGATAAATTTTTTCTTGTTGTTTTTCAACCTCGCCGGGCAAGGCACTTGCTTCAAGTTGGGCCATTTCTCCGCGTAGAGCTTCAAGATCCTGTTCCAACCGGTCAAGATCTGCATTTTTTGCCTGCAGATCTTCTTTTGCTTTCGCTTTTTGCGCAGACAGCTCCTCCATTAACAACTGAAGCTGTTTTACTCTTTGACGATTTTGATCAACCTGTTCCTGAAAGCGGTTTTCACGTTCGCAAAACAGCTTAAGCTCATTTTCTTGCTGTTCAAGAGTCCGCGAAACCCTGCTCAGGGTTTGTTCCTGCTCTTTTTTTTGCTCTGTTTGATCCTGCAGGCGGTTTTTAAGATCCTGGATTTCTTTTTCATCGAGCCCTTCCTGGGAAGAAGCGGCCATCAAGGCATCATTAACAGTTTGCAGCTGATTATCTATCTTGTTAAGCTGGGCCCTTGATTGTTGAAGTTTATAGGTAAGTAATTTTTTTTCCTCGTTATCGATACACTGCTTTAAAACCCGGTACTGGCGGGTTACTTCAGCCTGTTCTTGCAGAGGCTCGACCTGGGTTTCGAGTTCAAAAATTAAATCCTGAACCCGGACCAGATTTTCCCTGGTCTCATCAAGCCGCCGCCGGGCTTCTCGTTTGCGCATTTTGTACTTAAAAATACCGGCCGCCTCTTCAAATATCTCGCGCCGATCTTCAGGGCGGTTGTTTATAATTTCATCTACCCGGCCCTGGCCGATAACAGAATAGACGTCTTTTCCCAGGCCGGTATCCAGAAAAAGTTCAGTTACATCTTTTAAACGGCAGGGAGATTTGTTTATGTAATATTCACTGTCCCCATTCCTGAAAAGACGCCTGGTAATGGTTATCTCATCATAATCGAGATTGAGAAAAGCGGAGGCCCCGGCAAAAGACAGCGAAACTTCAGCAAAGTTAAGCGGCTTACGGTTTTCACTGCCGGAAAATATTACCTCTTCCATACGCGTGCCGCGCAAAGATTTGATGCTTTGCTCGCCTAAAGCCCAACGCACAGCATCAACCAGGTTGCTTTTTCCACAACCGTTTGGACCAATTACTGCAGCAATCCCCGGGCTTAAATCTAAATCAGATTTTTCAGCGAATGACTTAAAGCCAAAAAGCTCCATTCGTTTAAGGTACAATTGTCCAGGCTCCTTGCCCCATCATAATCAGGCTGTAAGATTAAACTGCTGCTTGATATTTATCACACCTTAAATATCCAATAATCAACCCGCTTAAAAGTAAACAACAAAAAAACATTGAACCGGGCAAATAACTGTCCCCTTACCGCGGTTCCACTGTAAACTTAATGGCAGTTCTTTCTTCATCATTAATTGTTATATCGACAAACGAGGGTATGACCACCAGGTTTAAGCCATTGGGGGCCACATAACCCCGGGCTATCGCGATGGCCTTGATCGCCTGGTTAACCGATCCGGCTCCAATTGCCTGCAGCTCGACAACCCCGCTGGTTCTGATTACCCCTGCTATAGCTCCAGCCAGAGCTTTAGTCTTGGAATGGGCCGATACTTTAAGAGTTTCCATGTTTAACTGATCCAACTCCTCTATATTTTAATCAACAGGGCCAATATCTTCAAGGTGTGAGTTTGTTCCAGGCTTCTTTCGCTGCTTCTTGTTCAGCCTCCTTTTTAGTGCGACCCCGCCCACGCCCAACCGCTTTGTTGTCCAATGTTACTTCTGCATCAAAAACTTTATCATGATCGGGACCACTTTCAGCTATAATTCGGTAAATAGGAGTAACCGTAAAACGAGCCTGCGCAAATTCCTGCAACAGGGTCTTAAAATCACGGTACAATACCCCTTCCAGGAGATCATGCAATATCGGTTGATATAGATCCAAAACGTACAGGCGACACTGTTCCAGTCCATGCTCTAAATAAAGTGCGCCAATTAAAGCCTCGACTGTATCAGCCAATAATGCGGGACGGCTGGAACCGCCACCGACTATTTCTCCTTTGCCGAGGCGTATGTACTCTCCAAGGTTCATATCAAAGGCCAATCTTGCCAGGGATGCTTCGCAAACCAGATCTGCACGTAACCTGGTTAACTTTCCTTCAGGTATTTCGGGGAAGGTGTAATATAAATAATCGCTGATAATCAACTCTAATACTGCATCCCCCAAAAACTCCAGGCGCTCGTTATGATAATGGTTATAGCCTTTTTCATGAGCGTAAGAAGTATGGGTCAGCGCCTGTTCAAACAAACTGTTGTTTTTAACTTCCCAACCCATTTTCTTAAAAAAATTATTCTTTTTTTCAAGCCAGTTCATTAATTCTTCCTCTCGTCATTACAGGCCACTATGCCTCACGCACAATATCTCTTGACCACAAGAGCGGCATTTGTTCCCCCAAAGCCAAAAGAATTTGACAGGGCTAAATCGACTGCTGCCGTCCTGGCCAGATCAGGAACATAGTCCAGGTCACAGTCAGGATCGGGGTGCTCGTAATTAATGGTGGGATGTATAACCTGGTTTTGCAAAGTCATCAGTGTTGCTATCAACTCCACTGCTCCGGCGGCGCCCAGAAGATGACCGGTCATCGATTTTGTAGAACTAACCGCCATTTTATAGGCATGTTCACCAAAAAGATTCTTGATCGCCATGGTTTCAACCTTATCATTAATTTCAGTGGATGTTCCGTGCGCGTTAATATAATCTATATTTTCCGGTTGCACCCCGGCGCTGGCTAAAGCTCTTTGCATACTTAATAATGCTCCCCGGCCTTCAGGATCTGGAGCAGTCATATGATAGCCGTCACCGGACATGCCATAACCGACTATTTCCCCGTAGATATCGGCTCCCCGTGCAAGAGCATGATCCAGGGTTTCCAGGATAACCACCCCGGCTCCTTCACCCATGACAAAACCGTCACGTTCTTGATCAAAAGGTCGGGAAGCTTTATCGGGTTGATCGTTACGGGTTGACAAAGCCCTGGCCGAGCAAAAACCGGAAAAAGCAAGATGGCTGATTGCCGCTTCTGCTCCACCGGCTAACATTATCTCTGCATCGCCACGCCTGATTATATGCCAGGCATCCCCCACGGCATGTGTAGATGTTGCACAGGCTGTAACTACCGTTGAATTGGGACCGTGCAGATCTAAAAGAATCGAAATATACCCGGAAGCCATATTGGCAATCAATGCAGGAACCAAAAAAGGGCTGACCCGGCGTGGACCTTTTTCGGCAAGGATCTTAAGCTGCTGTTCGATGGTTTGAATACCGCCGATTCCAGAACCAACCAGGACCCCAACATCATCTTTATTAAGCTCTATTCGATCCAAACCGGCATCGCTCCATGCCTGTAAAGCGGCGGCGACGCCAAGCTGGGTATAGCGATCTACTTTTTTGGCTTCACGCTTATCCATGTATTGCGTTGGATCAAAATCTTTTATTTCGCCGGCAATGCGGCAGGGATATTGGCTGACATCAAAGCTTTCCACCAGAGAAATACCGTTTTTCCCGGAAATAAGGTTATCCCAGAATTCAGTTTTATCAGAACCTGTCGGTGAAAAAACTCCGACCCCGGTAATTACAACTCTGCGCACATTTTCACCTCAAAGGCTGTCTAAGCTTTCGATTCAATATATTTAACTACATCACCAACCGTCTTGATGTTTTCAATTTCCTGATCAGAAATCTCCATGTTGAATTCTTCTTCCAAAGCCATAACCAATTCAACAATATCAAGTGAATCGGCATCTATGTCTTCAAAAGTTGTCTCTTTCTTAAGTTTGCCAATATCCACCTCCAACTGATCAGCAACAATTTGTTTGATCTTATCTTCAATGCTCACTAAATCACCTCCTCTTGACTGACCTCTACTTTATCATTAAAATGACTAAATGTCACATTGACAAACTACCGTCAACTGCAATTACCTGGCCGGATACATAACCCGATGATGAAGCAAGAAATAAAATAACCTCGGCAACATCTTCCGGTTTACCAAATCGTCCCAAAGCAATATGCTCCAGCGCCTGCTTCTTAACCTGGTCCGAAAGCTGATCAGTCATTTCAGTTTCAATAAAACCGGGGGCGACCGCATTTACCGTAATGTCCCGTGAACCAAGTTCCTTGGCCAGGGAGCGGGTAAATGCAATTACCCCGCCTTTGGCTGCAGCATAGTTTGCCTGGCCGCTATTACCGTAGATACCCGCTACCGAGGCAATATTAATAATCCGGCCTCCGCTTTTCTGTTTTAACAACGGTTTAATTACAGCCCGGCAGCAATTATAAACTCCGTTTAAGTTGGTATCGATAACTGCATGCCATTCCTCTGCTTTCATGCGGGCCAGCAGGTTATCACGGGTAATGCCGGCATTATTAATTAGTATATCAATTCTTTTAAAATGATCAATAGCGCTTTTCACCAGGATTTCGCACTGGCTATAATCAACTACATCAGCTTTGAAAGTTTCCGCTGAACCGCCACTATTCAGGATTTTCTCCTTAATCTCCTCAGCAGCCTCCCGGTTACTGCTGTAGTTTAATACTACCGAGGCTCCTGCTCCGGCCAGAGATAATGCTGTGGCCCGGCCGATACCTCCTGAAGCTCCGGTTATAATGGCTGTTTTTCCGTTTAGATCCAAGGCAAACACCTCTCAATTAATTAATTTTCCAACAACGGATCAATCTCCTTTACCTTTTCAACAGGAAAAGTTCTAAGCTCAGGCGCAATACGTTTCATCAATCTGCTCGGTGAATTGCCCGGTCCAATACCGATAAAGCTGTCAATACCGGCGGATATCATACAGCGGATAGACTGTTCCCACAGGATTGGGTTGCTAACCTGTGCAGTCAGGTTATGTTTAATTTGTTCCGGATTTTCGACAAATTGTGCCGATACATTGGAAACGATCGGCACAGAAGCTTTTTTTATTTCTATTTTATCCAGTTCACGGGCTATTTTTTCTTCAACGGGAACCAGTAAGGCACAGTGAAAAGGAGCGCTTACTCTGAGTTCGGTTACCCGCTTTGCCCCTGTTTCGCGGGCCAGTTGCACAGCATATTTTACCCCTGTCTTATAACCGGATATAACGGTCTGGCCCGGGCAGTTGTAATTAGCCGGCGCGACAAAACCTTTCGACTGCGCTTTAAAACAAATTTGTTCTACTTCCTCGTGAGGCAAACCCATAACAGCGGCCATAGTTCCTTTACCCAGGGGCACCGCTTCCTGCATATATATTCCTCGTTTTTGGACCAGGAGCAGGGCATCATCAAATGAAATTGATCCGGCAGCAACCAGCGCACTGTACTCCCCGAGGCTTAAGCCGGCTAATCCCTCTGCTTTAAAACCAAGGTTAGTGAGAACGTTGAAAATAGCTACACCGACGGTGAGGATTGCCGGTTGGGCATATTCGGTCTGCTGCAGCTTTTCTTCAGGCCCGGAGAAAATGACATCAACAATTTGCGGGCCAAGTACCGCGGCGGCCCGGTCAAATACAGAGCGGGCTTCCGGAAAGCGATCGTAGAAATCGCGGCCCATTCCCGGATATTGCGCTCCCTGGCCGGGAAATAAAAATGCTGTTTTATTATTACCGCCCACCTGCTCCTTTGTTACCATTTCAACAAGACACCACCCCAGGTTAGACCGGCGCCAAAGGCAACCATGGCCACCAGGTCACCTTCTTTCAACCGGCCGGCCATAAATTCTTCGTGTAAGGCAATAGGAATTGTCGCTGAGGATGTGTTACCCAGGCGGTCGATATTGACCGGAAATTTTTCCGGCGGCAGTTTAAGGTGCTTGCGGATATGATCGATGATCCTCAAGTTTGCCTGATGAAGAATAATATGATCTATTTCTTCCGGCTTCAAGTTTTTATCCTGCATTAACTCAAAGAGGGTATCTTCAACCACGCGGACGGCAAACTTAAAAATTTCATTACCATTCATTCTTAGATAATGCATCCTGTTTTTAACAGTTTCCAAACTGGCCGGCATAGCGCTTCCGCCGGCGGGGACATATAATAACTCCGCCCCACGGCCGTCGGATTTAAGCGAAAAATTAAGGATGCCACTTTCTTCTTCAGCAGCCTGAAGGACTACTGCTCCGGCCCCGTCACCAAAAAGAACGCATGTGCCCCGATCTTCCCAGTCAGTAATTCTACTCAAAACTTCCACTCCGACTACAAGCACTTTACTGTAAGCGCCGCTGAAAATAAACTGGTGGGCAACAGTCAGTGCATATATGAATCCGGTGCATCCGGCGGCTATATCCATAGCCCCGGCCTTGAAAGCCTGTAATCTTGACTGAAGGATACATGCTGCTGAAGGGGTTTGATGATCGGGGGTTACCGTTGCTACCAATATTAAATCGATTTCAGAGGGATGCAGGGAAGCTTGGTTTAAAGCTTCTTTGGCTGCCCGCTCTGAAAGGTCTGCGCTGGACAACCCATCTTCCAGTTTTCTTCTTTCCCGGATACCGGTTCTGGAAACAATCCATTCATTGCTGGTTTCCACCATTTTTTCGATATCTTTATTGGTAATGATTTGATCGGGAAGAGCGGCTCCGCTTCCTGTAATCTTTGAATTATAATGCTTTTTCATCTGCTCCTCCGATACCTTTCCCGACCAGATCTTCTAAGGCAACTTGAAGCTGACTGGTAACGTTTTTTTGCACAAAGGGATAAACCTGCTGTAGCAATGCCTGCTCGATCGATCTTGCCTTGGAAGAACCATGGCATTTTATACAGAGGCCGTTAACACCCAAAAGCGGCGCACCGCCATAACCCGAATCGTCGATTTCGTTGCGTAAGTTTAAAAAAACCGGCCGGAGTAATAATGCGCCAATTTTATACCTGAGTTTTTTACCTATTTCCTGCTTAAAGAAACCAAGGATGGTCCGGGAAAGCCCTTCAGCAGATTTCAGAAAAATGTTCCCAGTAAAACCGTCACAAATCACAACATCGGCAACATTATAAAAAACATCAGTGCCTTCAATATTTCCCCGGAAACCGGGCAAATGCTCCCGGAACAGAGTATAAGCCCTTTTAACCTGGCTGTTTCCTTTGTTTGGTTCAACTCCAACATTAAGCAACGCTACACGCGGTTCCGGATAACCCAATATCTGTTGAGCATAGATACGGCCCATAAAAGCATACTGTAAAAGCTGTTCCGGCCGTGCATCCATATTGGCCCCGACATCAAGGAATAAAACCGCTTTCCCGTGAAATCCGGGCATTGGAGTTAAAAGAGCCGGGCGGGTTATGCCCCGTATCCGCCCGAGAAATAAAAGTCCGCCGGCCATAAAAGCCCCGGTATTACCGGCGCTTAAAACCGCATCGGCTTCGTCGGAGCGAACCATCTGCAAAGCTTTAACCATGGATGATTCTTTTTTACGCCGGATCGACAAACCGGGGTCGTCATCACCTTCAATAACCTCTTCAGCATGATTTATAGCCACCCGTTCCGCCGGGTAATTCAAACCTTTTATCGACCCCTGGATATCATTTTCTCTTCCAACCAGGGTTATATGCAAATCTTGCAAAACTGTAAGCGCAGCCAACGCTCCGGAAACAATCTCACCGGGCGCATAATCTCCGCCCATAACATCTATGGCCACTTTTACCAAAAGATCACTTCCCTGTTATTTCGATCAAAAAAAGGTACAGTACGCTTCTTTTTGCTCACGCAAATTAGGCGTACTGTATGTTGTCCTGCTAATTAACTTTAACAGCTTCCCGATCTTTGTAATAACCGCAACTCAGGCAAACCCGGTGGGTAGGCTTTAATTCATGGCAATGCGGACAAGGGGCCAACCGGGGAGCCGAAAGTTTACTATTAGCTCTTCTCATATTTCGCTTTGACTTGGACGTTCTTCGCTTTGGAACAGCCACTGCAGCGCCTCCTTATTAGACTTAGTTGCCGGTTTTCAATTCTTTAAGCTTAAGCAGCCTTACATCAATCTGATCGCTATCCTGATCAAGACACCGGCATAGCGACTGGTTAAGATCTGTACCGCATCCGGAACAAATACCTTTACAATCAGGCTTACAGAGAGGACTGTACTCCTGGGTCAAGACGATTAACTGGCGGATATATTCATCCAGGTAAAGTATATCCCCGCTGACTGTCAGCATATTGGCAGCCTCTTCAGCCAATTGCTCCGGATCATCTTCAACCGGTGAGCTTTTAACTATTGTAAATGCTTCCATAAAGTCAGTTCTTACGGTTTGAGTAAAGGGTTCAAGGCATCTGGAACATACTGCGGCTACACCGGCTTCCATACTGCCGCCGATCAAAATCTCTTCCCCGCTGTGCGAGACGCTGACCATTAATTTAAGATTTCCGCCATCAGAAAACTCATCAAAAATATCGGCCAGTTCTTGATTGAATTGATAATCGACTGTCTCTCCTGATCTTGATTTAATTTCAGGCAAGTAGATAAACATATATCTCACCCCAAAAAACTAAAGTAATTATATAGACCTTTATTTTCTTTGTCAACGGCACGGAGAATAAAAAACCTTATTAACCGGTTTAATAGGTTACTCCGTCAATATCTTGATCATCACTTTCGGTAGCGCTTTCATCAAAAGCAATCATGATCTGATTGGGTAGACAGACAATGCTCTCATAAGAATGTTCTATCCAGCCGGTATGAGAACATATTGCCCTCGGGCACAACTCTTCTCCCATCGGCAGCATTCTTATCCGTCCGTCTTCCACTTCAACTGCAGCGCTGTTTTGCCCATCGCTGCCAAAATTAAGGGTATAATCGAATGAATCCCCCGGCGAAAGCGATAGCTCTTCCACCTGCTCGTTTTCGACGTAAATAACTGCATATTTTTGCCCGGCAGCCCCGGCTTCCTGCAGGTTAAACCAAAACCCGCTCAAACCTAACAAAAGAACGATGCCGACTATAAAATAATCGGCAATTTTTATTTTAAGCTTTTGCATTTTGCTTCACCCTATTTGATTATAACATATCGCGTTGTTCGTTGTCTTTGCATTTTTACCTGGTAATAATCAGGGCATCAGCTGCCATTACTCCGGCTCCTTTTTCATAAACAACAACTGGATTAATATCCAGTTCATCGATCGAGTCTTCCAATTGAACTGCCAGGCTGGATACTTTTAACAAGAGATCAACCAGGGCATCGCTATCCCTGGGCAGCTGATCACGGAATCCGTGAAGAAGGGCTTTATGAACCTGAACATATAAGCCAATATGTTATTATCGTTTAATGTTTCAGTCATTAACATTTTACATGATCAAAAATTAAACTTGTATCTATTTTTTCAACCGATAAAAAGAGTTTTGCCTGATTATAACTTTTGGTCAATTATGTTATAATTTATTCAAACACAAGTAACATTATATCATCAGGAGGTTAAAACCTAGGTGGCAGAAAAAAAACTACCTTTCGACCAGCAAAAAACATATAAAAGCAATGATCATAAAAGGCGCGCCAGGAAGCTGCGCATATTAAAGATAACCGTTTTAGCAGTGACATTATTACTTATAATGGGCGGGGGAGCTACTGCTTCAGTAGTGGCCAATTATATAAACGAGATGCCCCCCATTGATCTTTCACGCTTGGAAACAGTAGAAACATCGTACCTTTATGACAGCGACGGTAATGAAATAACTGCTCTGCACGATGAACAAAACCGCGTTGCAGTCAGCTTGGACCAAATTCCCGAGCATGTCCAACAAGCGTTTATCGCCATCGAAGATGAACGCTTCCATGATCACTTTGGTTTCGACATCACTGCCAGTATCCGGGCAGCCTACGTCAATTTTCGGGCTGGGCGCATCGTGCAGGGGGCAAGCACCATAACCCAGCAGCTGGCGCAAAATGCTTTTTTGACCACTGAAACCAGTTATAAACGTAAAGTACAGGAAATATGGCTTGCTATTCAACTGGAACGCATTTACAGTAAACAAGAAATTCTGGAGATGTATATAAATCGCGTTTATTTTGGCAATGGCGCTTATGGAATTGAAGCTGCCGCTAAAACTTATTTTGACAAAAGCGTAAATGAGCTGGAGTTGAATGAAGCGGCAATGCTGGCCGGAGCGGTGCGGTCTCCCAACCGTTTTAATCCGATCGACAACCAGAACGAAGCGGAAAGGCGCATGCGTGTCGTGCTGTCAAATATGAATAAACTTGAACACATCACCGATGAAGAATACCGGCAGGCCCTGGAACAAGAACTTAACTATTCAGAACCAGAAGGGCCCGAATACCCGTACCCACATTATGTCGATTACGTGGTGCACAATGAATTGCTGCATGTTTTAAGTGAATTGCCGGAAATCGGTTCCCGGGAAGAAGCTTACCGGGCCATTTATACCGGGGGACTGCGTGTCTATACAAACCTGGAAACATCGATGCAGAGTCATGTGGAAAATATTTTAAGCAATGATGAGCTCTACCCGGCAACCTACAAGGTAGATATGAACCGGGCCAGGGAAGCGCTTGCCGAGCTTCCTGCGGGCAGAAGCCTGACGCCTGGTCAAATGGAGGAACTGGTTGTAGAAGAAAACGGGGTCGCCCAGCCCCAGGCGGCTATTGTTCTTGCTGATCCCACCACCGGGCAAGTCAAAGCCCTGGGTGGTGGCCGGGATTACCAGAAAAATGTCGACGAGGTCCTGCGTTTTCATACCTCGCGTCAACCGGGTTCGGCGATCAAGCCGATCATAACTTATGCGCCGGCATTTGAAGAAGGTATCCTGGCCGGTCCCGGCTCGACATTGGACGATTCTCCATATAAAAATGAGGAACTTAACTGGTATCCGGAAAACTTCGACTACAAATTCCGAGGAATGATCACGGCCCGGGAAGCACTGTATAAATCTTTTAACATACCGGCAGTTCGCGCTTTTGAAGAACTCGGCACCCAAAAAGGAGCCGAGTATGCTGAAAGAATGGGCATCTCGACCCTGCTGCCCGAAGAACGAGATAATTTAAGCCTGACCCTGGGCGGTTTTACCAGGGGCGTACGGGCCATCGATATGGCCCAGGCTTTCAGCGTATTGGCCAACAGGGGGCTCAAAGTAGACTTACATACTGTGGAAAAAGTCGAAGATCGGCAGGGCAATACACTTTATGAAAACAGTTTTAGCCCCGATCAGATCGTAAGTCCCCAATCTGCTTTTTTGGTCAACGACATACTGCAGGATTACGTTACCGAATACCTGGGCACCGCCCTGCAAATTGACCGGCCGGTTGCCGCCAAAACCGGCACCACCGACAGGTTTAGAGACGCTTACCTGGTTGCTTATACGCCAAACCTGGTAGCCTCTTTCTGGATGGGCTATGATGAACCGAGGATGGGCCAGGTCCGGAATGGATGGCGCTACTCTACCGCTTTTCTGCGCGAAGTTTTCCTGGAAGCATTTGATGATCTGGAAATAGTGGATTTTGAACAGCCCGATGGCATCGTCCGGATGCAGGTATGTAACAAATCCGGACTGCGGCCCAATGATGACTGCCGGGAAGCAGGAACTGTCGTCAGCGACTATTTCTTAGCAGACCTGGCACCGACTGAAACCTGTGACCTGCATGAAGACGGCTATTACTACCGGCCACCTTACATAGAAACTGATGAACGCTGGTCCAGGGGAGGACCTGGCAGGGGGCCCGCAGACGCCGAAGAAAACGGGACCATGGTCCTGTCCCGGGATTTGGATGAAGAAAACGGTTCAACAACCGATGAAATTCCCCGTTTTGACGCTTACATGCTTTCAGATGCTGTCACTTTGCGCTGGAATTACGACGGACCTTCCATTGCGGGCTTTGAATTAACCAGGACTTTCGAAAAAGAAGGAGAAATTGAAGAGTCAACTATTGAACTTGATCAAAATTTACGGCAATTTACAGATGACGCGATTCAAACAGATTCGCATTATACCTATACCCTTGCCGCTAAATTTATAGACGGTACGCTTTCTGATCCGGTACAGGTAAATATTAGCACAGAAACCTCTCCGGACGGTGAAATTGTCGAAAAACCGGAAGAAGATGTTGATGAGGAGATAGCGGAAGAGGAAAGAGAAGATAACGATCTGGTCGTTATGCCCGATGTGGTCGGATCATTTCAGTCTATTGCCGAGTCAGCCATCGAGCGGGAAGGCCTGAAGATAGGCTACGTTGAACACAAGTATGACGATGAACTTTCAAGAAACCGGGTTATCTCCCAGCGGCCGAGTGCCGGTTCGGAAGTGCCTAAAGGCCGGGAGGTCCGCCTGGTGGTTTCCAAAGGTTCTGAATAGGACATTCTGGCCCAAAGCTTTAACTTTTGACCGGCTTTGATATTTATAAATGCAGTCATTAATAAGCTTTTAGCTGCTAATAGATACTAGGAGTTGATTTCGACTACAGTTATACCTTCCCCGCCTTCTCCGGGTTTTCCACTGCGAAAACTGCGCACGAGACGGTGCTCCTTTAGATAACTGTGCAGACCATGTTTAAGTTTACCGGTGCCTTTACCGTGAATTAAATCGACTTGTTTAAGGCCCGCCCACAGGGAATTGTCAAGAAGTTTTTCCACCAGCGGGACTGCCTCTTCGATGGTTAAACCACGCAAATCCAGCGAGTTGCTGAATACCGCATCTTTTTGGACACTGTAGCTGCCGGAACCGGCCTGGCCCTGCGCAGTCCTGTCCTTTTTCTGCGCTTCAACCCGGTTCAATTCATGGAGAGGCAAATTAACCTTGATTGAACCTACCTGGACAGTTGCTTCGTCGCCGGCAAAAGAAATAATTTCCCCTTGTTGTTTTAAACTGCGAATATAAACCACCTTTCCGACAGCTAAATCCTGCTTGTCTAATTCGTGACCTTCAAATTCTCTTTCTTCGGGTTCATTTTCCCGGCGCAGTTCGTTTAAGCGGCTGCGAACCTGCTCGGCCTTAACCATGGGCTGTTTGGCCCCGTCGCTTTTAATTTCCCGCAATTCTTTGATTAATTGATCAGTAATACTTTTTGTTCTTTTGGTTATCTGCCTTGCTTCCTCACGTGCCTCTTTTATAATATCCTCTCTTCGGGCCCGCAGCAAATTGCGCTCCTTTTCCAGTTCAGACATCAACATTTCAGCCCTGTTTCTTTCCAACTCCGCCTGACGGCTGTCCCTGGAAAAACGCTGTTGGTCTTCAACCAGGCTGGCAATAATTGACTCCACCTGATCGTGAGAACGGTGCATATAACTTTTTGCCTTTTCCAGCACCTTACCCGGCAGCCCTAACTGCCCGGCAATATGAAAGGCATTACTCTGCCCGGGAACACCCTGCAAAAGCCGGTAAGTCGGGGCCAGTGTCTCCAGATCAAATTCCATAGCTGCATTTTGCATATTTTCCTGAGCCTGGGCAAATAGTTTTAACTCATTTATATGGGTGGTCGCAACTGTCAGAGCTCCGTTTTGAGTCAACTCCTCGAGAATAGCCATAGCAAGAGCAGAGCCCTCCGAGGGATCTGTTCCGGCGCCAAGTTCATCGAACAGGACTAGCGAACCGGGACCGGCCTCCTCAACTATAGCGATTATATTTTTCATATGTCCTGAAAAAGTGCTTAAAGACTGGATAATGCTTTGTTCATCTCCAATATCGGCCCTTATTTGTTTAAAAACGGTCAGTTTTGTTTCTTTCCCGGCCGGCAAATGCAATCCACTTTGGGCCATAATCGCCAAAAGGCCGATAGTCTTAAGAGAAACTGTTTTCCCTCCGGTGTTGGGACCGGTAACAACCAGGGTCTGGGCCGGTTCACCCAGTTCCACTTCCAGGGGCACTTTTTTACCACTTAAAAGAGGGTGAACTGCGTTATGAAGATTAAATACCGGCTTCTCCCGCTCCAAAAGACGCGGTTCACTGCCCCCGTATTCCAGGCTTAAACGGCCACAGGCGATAATGAAGTCAAGTTCTGTATAAAGATTCCTGTTTATAATCAGCCCATCCTTACCAGCTGCTACCTGCCCGCTCAACTGGTATAAAATACGCTCAATTTCCTCTTCTTCCTGTTTCTGCAGCGAAGTAAGCGAATTTTGCATTTCCACAACCGGCATCGGTTCAATAAAAATAGTTGCTCCACTTGAAGACTGGTCGTGAACTACTCCTTCCAGGTTATGGCGGTATTCCTGTTTTAACGGCAGCACGTAACGTCCACCGCGTATGGTTACCAGGGCATCCTGTAAATACCGCCTGTAATGTGCACTGCGAATATATTCATCAAGTTTATCCCTGATTTTATTCTGCAAAGACAGTTTTTTCCGGCGCAGCGATGATAAAGCAGGAGAAGCGCTGTCCAGGATATTGCCTTCATAATCAAGGGATTGCTCCAGTGAATGCACAAGTTCGGAACTGGTTTGGATTTGGGATGCCAGGCCCGCTAAAAGGGGGTAGAGCTCACAGTGGTCCCTGTTTTTAAAAAAATTTAACCAGCGTTGAGCGGCTTTTAGAAAAGCCATCACTACCGCCAGTTCCGGCCCGGAAAGCACAGCACCCTTTTCCGCCCGGATCAAGCAGGGCATAATGTCTTCTACCGCGGAAGGATAAAATGCATTCTTTGCGCAAAGCAGCCGGCCTTCACTGGTATGCTGCTGTTGTCGTTCGACTGCAGCCGGGTCAGCAACAGGTTTTAAATCTGCAGCCATCTCCCCGGCCATAGGACTAGCGGTCAACGACGCCAGTTTCTGGCGGATCTGATCAAATTCAAGGACTTTTATTTCCCGATCTGTTATTACTTCAGGCAAAACATTCTCACCTCGACAGGTAATGGTTATCTACTATTACAAAACGCAGGTATTTATTCTTTGCCGACGAAACGCCGATACGTGGTGTTGATTTTATTGCTATATTTTCACTGTTCATGCTATTTTCTTCCAAATATAGCGGCTTTCGCTGCAAATCATGGTTATTTAGCGATTCATCTATGGCAAAAGCCTGGCATAATTTGCCCGGGCCGCTGGTCAAATTCTTCACAGCGCATTTATTTCCGCGTCTTCGAAACATTAAATCCAGGCCTTCTACCGGCTGCACAGCCCTGATTAAAACCGCTTCACCTTTTCCGGCTGGACCGGTGACTACATTGAAACAGTGATAGCTTCCATATATAAAATAAACGTAAGCCATTCCGGCCGGACCGAACATGGCTGAATTGCGTTTTGTCCGGCCCCGGGAAGCATGACAGGCAGGATCATTTTCACTTAAATAGGCTTCGGTTTCAACTATTATACCTGAAACCAACCCTTCGTCTGTTTCCCGGCACAAATAGTGGCCCAGGAGCTTTTGGGCTGCCTCTACAGTATCACATCCAAAAAAATCTTTGTTTACCGGCAGTGCTTTCAATTCCCTTCTAGATCATTTTATTCTATATTGCATATAAACCCGCTCATATCTACATAACAAATTTAAGGTTATACGCCAATTGTGGCTGCCCATGGTCTTTGAGGCCTGACATACATTTTTACTGTAAAAAGCCGGTTGATACCGGTATTATTTCCGGCAGGGTAAGCCGAAACATAAAAGATCCGGTATAACCAGCTTCGATCAGCCGTTGAGACTGAGGTAAAAATTAAGAGCCAATTCTTTTATTTGTTCGGCCAGCGGTGCAAAATACTGTTCGGCAATAAGGGTCATTATTGAATTTTCAAGGGCGTCCATGAAAAATTGAAGGGGGATTATCGAGACAGCAGCAATAATTATATAAACAAATACAGCTCCGATCACAGCTCCCAGCAATAAACCGCCTATCCGGTTAAAAAACCCGATGACCGGAATCCGGTTGATCCACCTGAAGCCGCTTGAAAACAAACGAAATACGATGCTGAAGATCAAAAACAGCGCTAAAAATGCTATGATCCCGGCAATTAACTGTGGCGCCTTTTCCAAGGCCACATCGAGCCCCAGGCTTTGAATTACTTCGTGATGGGGGATTATATCTTCCGGATCGATATACTGGGCAAGCGAATGGCTAAACAGGCGGCTGCCGAAAAATGATAGAATAATGACCACTATAAAACCGAAAGTGTCAAACAACTGCTTGATTAAGCCACGCCACAAACCACTTAAAAGGTGCAGAAAAAAAATGCCGATTAAAAAAAAGTCAAACCAATTCATTGTTGCCACCACTCTTCCTGTCATGATTTGAATCGGCAGAAGCGCTTTGCCGGTCTTCTTTAAGCTTGATCAGTTCATCGGCAAGGTTCAGGGCGGCCAAAACTGCAATTTTTTGTTTGCTCATTTGGATGTTCTTCTCAGCCAATGATTTCATCATCTGGTCTACATAGCGGCCTACTTTGTACATGTCTTCTGTAGAAGAAGATCCTCTTAAAATGTACTCTTCTCCCATAATTTTCACTGTAACCCTGTTTTTCCCCTTCTCCTCCATCACTTCGCCTGCTTTCCTTTTTCAAAGGTCTTTTCATTGTCCTCCTTAATATATTTATTCGAGACGAAACAGCAGATATCCTGCCCGGTTAACTGCGCAAAACCGCTCCCAGGGAAAACAGGGCTTTTTCAATGTCACTTTGGGCCTGGTTCACCTCGGTATCAGTTAACGTTTTTTCTTCTGTCCTGAAAGTAATCGAATAAGCCAGGCTGCGTTTGCCTTCCGGGATTTGCTTGCCTTCATAAAGATCAAAAAGCTTAACCTCGCTAACAAGATTTCCGCCCGCTTCTCTAATCGTCTTTTCCAACTGTTCGGCAGGTATCTCCCGGGGAACGACAACGGCCAGATCCCTGTTGGCAGCCGGGTAACGCGGCAGGGGAATCACCCTGGGAACCAGGTTTGCTTTCTGAGTAAGCAGCGACATATCGATTTCACAAACTGTTACCGGCTGATCAATTTCCCATGCACCGGCCACTTCCGGATGAAGCTGGCCGAGATAACCAAGTTCAAGCTCCTCGACCATGATCAGGGCAAAGCGAGAGGGATGGCTAAATGGCAGCACATCAGGGACAAACCGGGCAGTATCAATCTGCAAACGGTTGAAAAGCGCTTCCAGGGCCCCTTTTATGGCAAAAAAATCAGCTTCCAGGGAAGGAACCAGCCAATTCGGCTCCGGTATATGCCCGGTTGTGGCAATGGCTAACTTTACCTTTTCAGCAGGCAATTCCTCCAGGGGCAGCGATTTCGCCTCAAAAACCGAACCGATTTCAAAAAGCATCTGGTTCAACTGACGATGGCTGTAATTATGTTGAATTACCTTTAAAAGCCCGGGCAGTAAAGTGGTGCGCATAACTGCTTGTTCTTCAGAAAAGGGATTTTGAACCGGTATGGCCTGCATCCGCGGATCATGACCAGGAAGCCTGAGCTGAATCAGGCTTGACGGGTTTATAAACGAGTAGGTTATACATTCATAATAGCCGCAAGCAGTCAGGACTTCGCCAATTAAACCCTGCAATTTTTCATCAGTTGACTGCCTGTTGTCAAGCAGCTCGCCCCTGGGCAGGGTGATCGGAATTTTATCATA
>SLRT01000148.1 GCA_007130825.1 Syntrophomonadaceae bacterium
CTTTCATAATTTTAAAAAACTTGGCAAAAAAAGAGACAGCGGCTACGCTGCCTCATCAGGGAGAAAAAGTATGGCAATTCTATTTAAGACCGGCTGCCGGACAATTCTTCTTTAGTCTAAAACTGCCACGGCTGAGAAACTCTGTTCTCTGGAAAAAGTTCCTCTAAACGGTCTATTTAACTAATATCATTATATATGATCCACCTAATGATGACAACACTATTTTTAAAAAAAGCGGAAGCCGGCGCTTATTTCAGCTACCGCCTGTTTATCCTACCAGTTTTCACAAATAACTTCAAAATGGGCCTGCGGATGATCGCAGGAGGGGCAAACTTCCGGAGCCTCATTTCCCTCATGCACATATCCGCAGTTGCGGCAAAACCACTTTACAGCTTTATCTTTCTTGAAAACTGTTCCCTTATCAATATTTGCTTTTAGCACGAGGTAACGCTTTTCATGCTGTTTTTCTGCGACAGCAATCGACTCAAACATATCGGCTATTTCATTAAAACCCTCTTCCCGGGCGGTTTTGGCAAAACCGGGGTACATATCGGTCCACTCGTAATTTTCACCGCCGGCAGCCTCTTTCAAGTTCTCCCGGGTAGCACCGATCACGCCGGCCGGGAAAGCGGCCTGGATTTCTACTTCCCCGCCTTCAAGATGTTTAAACAACCTCTTGGCATGCTCTTTTTCCTGGTTGGCGGTTTCTTCAAAAATTGCGGATATCTGCACATAACCTTCTTTTTTGGCCTGGCTGGCAAAATAGGTATAGCGGTTCCGCGCCTGCGATTCTCCGGCAAATGCCGTTAAAATGTTTTTTTCAGTTTTCGTTCCCTGCAAACTCAATTTTCATCCTCCTCTGATAAATATATTTAGCTGAATCAATTCAGCGGATATAATATATTATACTAAAAATAATTTATACCTGCACTCCTTTATAATTATTTATAACTTTCAGTTTAAGATTTATTGATCGGCCGGGCAAGGCCAACCTTGATAAAAAATAACGGAGCCAGAAAAGTGACCCAAAAAGTGGACAGCGCATGCTGGATGAAAGTCAGCATATTTATATCGTGGGGTACGACCATACCTATTCCCGGTATTAATGCAGCGATCACGCTTATACCAATTAAAGCCCGGAACAGGTGCTGCCGCCGATCGCCGCCGGGATCAAAATTTAATTTTTTTGTTTCCAACAATCGCCCTGCAGCTGCTCCCGCCAGGTAGCCCATTAAATTGGGGGCATATTCAGCCGGAATAAAAGAGAGGCCCAACGGTACAAAAAGGGCTAACGACAACAGCAGGGAAAAGGATAATTTTTCATATGTTCTATTTTCTATCACCCCTATTCCTATCCTCAGGAAGAGGGCTAAAAAGATCATACCGGTCACCAAGCCCCCGATCACATCTCCTGGAAAATGATAACCAAGCATTACCCTGGAAAGGCCAACCAGGGCTATAATTATAATTGACCAGATCCAAAACCGGCGCTTTTTTATCATAATAGCAAGATAACCCCAAACGCTGACTGCACCGGAAGCATGTCCGCTGGGAAAAGTATAAGTTGGAACGGTAACCCCACGGACATCGGGACGGGGTAACCTGACTATATCTTTGGGAATTTCACTGGTAATAAAAATGGCTGAAGGCATTAATAGCAAACCCCAAAATCCCAGGGACTTATTAAATGACCAATATATAACCGAAAGGAATACCAGAAAGAAGCCTTCGCTGCCCAGGACGGTAACCCCCTGGAAAAACAACAAAACAAAAGTATTATGAACAGCGATAGAAACTAACGAATATGTAAGGCCGGTATCCCGTAACGGCAACCAGAACAGGTATAATATAATAACCAGGGCAACGATAAAATAAAGGCATAACCAGCGGTATCTTCGTTCCCTGCCTGGATTTGGAGAAAAAATATTGCCTGATACAGAGGGTAATTCCATTACTGTAACTCTCCTGCTCGGAGCTGCTCAACCCATTGGGCAAATTCGCTGATAGTAGTAATGCCCAGTTCCCGCGCGTGTTCCCGGCGCATCATAATAGTGTAAGTTTTATTCAGAGGCGCTTTATCTAACCAGATCAACCCTTTTTCCGTATCTTTTTCAGCTACTCTCTGATAAAGCTGATCCGGATCACTGATAATTTCCTCTTTCTCATAGATATCATGCCAGACCGCGCCGGTGTATTCCCAGTATAGATCTATATTATCCAACATTATACTCCGGCGAATTGCTCCTGTACCTGCGATAGGTTTCTGCTCTTCTACTGAAATGCCGGCATTTTCCAGGGCAATAATTGCAATCTGTCCCAAGATCTGTTGTTCCATAAATTCTTTAGAACTAACGATGACCGGTTCTCCCTCAACCGGCATTCGGGCCTCTTCGGTAATTAATTTTTTTTCTAAAAGCCAGTCCCGGGCTACTCCAGCCGGCTCCTTTTCTTCTAAATCTGCCCTGTAGTTTAAACGGATCATTGCCTGGTTATCCAGCTGTGATGCAATTTCAGCCATGATGCTTTTGATTTGCGGGTACTGCTCCAGGACTTCTTCGCGAATCACTGGAGCGGGGTTGCTTGCAGGAAAAACTTCTAAATCGTCTTCAAGTTTGGTCAGTTCCAGCTCCTTAATCTTTCCATCTGTGGTAAACCCAACTGCTGCTTCTACGTCTTCAGCCCGCAGAGCTTCGTGGGTTAAACCGACAGCCATCTCGTGGACCTGATCAAATGTCAAATTGTAATTTTCTTCAAGTAGTATTAATCCTTCTGCCTCGACGATAAACTCTTCATTGGCGGCAAATATCACCATTTCTTCCGGTTCTTTCGGTTCTTCAAAAGGACACCCAACAAGAAAAACGCCTGATAATATGCAAATTAAAACTGTGCTGCTCCAGGCAGCTATAATTTTTCTATCCATTTTAATCCTGTCCTCATCCATCCTACACCACCCACTTAAATATAACATCTATGGTCACCCTATTGTAAGGAGGTAAGTCTAAAAAAACATCATAATTGCAAATAATGAAAGGTGCCCTGCAAAAAACATGGTCGGAGAGTCCCAGGTATGGGGTGAAAACGCTTCGACAACAGTCATTAGTACTGGAATTACAGCC
Organism: Syntrophomonadaceae bacterium; assembly: GCA_007130825.1. Lineage (GTDB taxonomy): Bacteria > Bacillota > Dethiobacteria > DTU022 > DTU022 > B1SED10-74M. The sequence continues at coordinate 3,117 of SLRT01000148.1, forward strand.
AGAGCAACAATAAATTGCGATGCAGTGAAGTAATTATAAAAGGCAGCAATGATCACCAGGCTGGTTACGAAAACAGCTGCGCTTCCTTCAAGAGTGCGGGCATACTTTTTGTCGGTAAAAAGAGCGTAAGCCCGGTATTTATGCTTGCCGAAACGGACCCCGATCGGCTCGGCGAGCCCATCTCCGATACCATAAATAAGGATAGGAATGGCGACCAGGTGCAATAGATCGAAGCAGGCAAAGATTACAGCTGCCGGAACCAGCACCAGGTAACCTGCCGCCGTCTGGGTAACAATCCATAATAAAGTGCGGGGACGGTCCTCAGGACGGTCAAATGAACGAAACATGATATCGATAAAAGGCACTTTGTCGCGTACAGGTTTAATATAAAAACCAAACTTGGCCACGGCGAGCACTGCGCCAAGGGCATACAAACCAAACGCTTCATCATGGGCATAATCCCGGTTCAAAATAATTGGAATAAAAAAAAGTAAAAAGTGATTTATCTTGCGCGTATAGTTGACTTTTACATTTTTGTGGATCACCAGTAAACCATTTCCGAATTGGATGATAACCAGAAATAATATGTTTAAAGACTGATTAAGAATATAGCTCAAATCAAGGATCTTTTCCATAAAATACTTTTCTTCCCGGGCCCCTTTACTTCCCCCAAACCCTTTATTTGAAAAAATCTTAATTGCTACCAGGTGTGACGGTCAAGAACTGTCACTTGCTGCGATCCGCGGCTCCAATTCCCTGTCAATTATAACATAATAATCACATATCACTGCTGATGTTTGGTTAAAAGAGTTTAAATAACAAGAAACTTAGATGTTTTAATGTAAACTTTTTGCAAACATTATAGTGATCAGAGCAGTACATTTAGCCTGGATGGTAACTTTACTTTGCACTTTAGCAGGAGTTTAATCAACAATAGCTAATTATTAAAGTTATTATGTTTTTAAGGGAGGATTTAATATATGGCGGTAATGTATTACGACCAGGATGCTGATTTGAGTATCCTGAAGAACAAAAAAATCGCTGTGCTCGGTTACGGCAGCCAGGGACATTCCCAGGCCCAAAACCTTAAAGACAGCGGCTTAGATGTTATTGTCGGACTGCACCGGGAAAGTAGAAGCTGGGAACAAGTCCAAAAAGACGGTTTAGAAGTGGCCACAGTTAGCGAGGCATCGAAAGCGGCGGACTTGATCCAGATCCTGATCGGCGACTGCGCTCAGCCGGCTGTTTTTAAGGAATCTGTCCTGCCTTTTTTAACTGAAGGCAAAGCTTTTGTAGTTTCTCACGGCTTTAATGTTCTCTACAACCAGGTGGTCCCTCCGGAAAATGTCGATGTTTTCATGATAGCGCCTAAAAGCCCGGGGCACCTTGTCAGGAGGCTGCACAAGGAAGGAGCCGGGGTCCCGGGGCTGATGGCCATTTTCCAGGACTATACGGGCACAGCAAAAGATTTGGCCCTGGCCTATGCCAAGGGAATCGGCTGCACCCGTGCCGGGGTTATCGAAACTACCTTCCAGGAAGAAACCGAAACCGATTTATTCGGAGAGCAGGTTATTTTATGCGGGGGTGTATCCGCCTTGATCAAAGCAAGTTTCGACACTCTTGTCGACGCCGGGTACCAGCCTGAGATTGCTTATTTTGAATGCCTCCATGAACTGAAACTGATCGTTGATCTAATCTATGAAGGCGGCCTGGAAAGAATGCGCTACTCGGTAAGTGATACTGCCGAATACGGTGATCTGACCAGAGGCCCGCGCATTGTCAATAACCGGGTCAAAAAAGAAATGAAAAATATATTAGATGAGATCCAAACCGGTCAATTTGCCCTGGAATGGGTTGCCGAAAACCAGGCCAACCAACCGAAGTTCAAAGCGCTGAGAAAAATGGAAGGCAAACACCAGATCGTTGAAGTAGGGAAAAAACTGCGCAAAATGATGAAGTACATAGAAGAATAAATGAAAAACCTAATCTATTTCAGCAGCAATGTTTATCAATTGTTCTGCAGAAATTTCACCGGAGATGACCAGTAGGGCCTGGTTACGGTCAGTTGTCTGCCAGGCCAGGCCCGGTTGCCCGGCTGCTTTAATAAATATATAGCCGTTTATTTCTTCTGTCTGCCGGAGTTCAACCTGGATGTGTTCTCCCAAATGCTCGATAAAATGAGGCGGTTCTTCCTCTTCCACCTTTGACTTAACCCACAGCAGCCTCGCTTCCGCTCCAAAATAGATAGCCCCGTGATAAAAAGGACCCTGGCCCGCACTTAACAAGACGGCTTCTTCAAAGAATAAGTTTTCCGGCAACGCTTCCCGCCAGTCCGGAGGAGAAGGATCGCTTTTTTTTGCAAAAGGAGGTAGTTCATAAACCGCTTCTTCTTCAGCTAAAGGTTCATGATTGTTATTTTCTTCATCTGCCTCTTCAAAATCTTCAACCTGCAGGGCTTCCATCTCATCATCGGCAGTCCTCACCGGCGCTTGATCTTCCAGGGCAGGAGAAGCCGGATCAGGCACCTGCAATATCCCCATGCTGCTTAAAGCAATTACCAGGAGGGCTGCTGCTGCGGCGGCGGCATAGCCGGGCCACTTAGAGCGGTGTCTTTTCGTTGAGCCGTGGTCCCTGTTTAACCCTGTTTCAATCCGGGCCCAACTTTTTCCCACCGGTGGGGGTTTTACAGATTCCAGCTCTTGATATAAAGCCACCCGGATCAAATCATCGTTCAGTTCTCCAGGGTTCTTCTTTTCAGACATTATTCCCCCTCACCTCCTTTATCTATAAGACAAGCCGACCCCTCTTTTAGTTCCAGATATTCAGCCAGCCTTTGGCGGGCACGAGAAAGACGTGATTTAACTGTGCCGGTTCTTAACTTAAGCATATCAGCAATTTCTTCTACCTTCAGCTCATAATAATATTGAAGAACCACGACCTGGTAGTGTTCCGGAGGCAAAGCCCGGATCGCTTTTCTTACCTGCTCCACCTCTAAACCGCGCAGGGCGGATTCTTCAGTATAGTTTACTTCCGATCCCTGCTCCATAACTACCTCTTGATCAGTATAATATATTCTTTTTTCCCGTTTCAGGTAATTACGGGCCAGGTTGGAGGCAATTACCGCCAGCCAGGCACCAAATTTCGCCCCATCCTGCAGCTGGCCGATATTCTGAAAAGCTTTAATAAAAGCATCCTGCGCAATATCTTCGGCATTCTCACGGCTGCGCAAAATATTATAAGCCACGGCATACGTCTTTTTATAATAAGCTTCAAAAAGCAGGCGCCGGGAATTATTATCATTTTTTTTAACCAGGTTTTTTAGTTCTTCCGGTTCCAAGGCAAACCTCCCGCCTGTTATATTCCCAGTACTTAATTCGTCAGGCTAAGCCTGATTCCTTTATGCAACTTAAACGCTCAAGCTGCAAATTAATATCTCCCGCTAATTGGCCGTCTGTGTCTTAAGCAGGTTTACTTTGCATCTAACAAGAAGAGCAAAGCATCATCGATTAACCAGGGGCGGCTGCCCGGTGGTAAAAATCTTTATTTCTGAGCCATCGGTTTCAATAATCACCGCGCCGTGATAGTCGTTACGATAAGTATTTACCGCAGCTTCTTGCAGGGATTCTATAACAAAGGGGTGTGGGTGTCCGAAAGGGTTCGGGCCGACCTGGATAACAGCCAGCTCGGGGCGGACAGCTGCTAAAAATTCCGGCATCATGGCCATGTATCCGCCATGGTGGGGAACCTGTAAAACATCTGCCCTGAGGTCCTTTTCACTTCTTAAAAGAGCGCTTACCGCCGGATCTTCAATATCGCCGGTAAAAAGCATCCTGATTTCAAGATAGTGAAGTAAAAATACGATTGAGTTGTTGTTGAGATCACTGCTCGTGCCAACAAACAATTCTTCCGGGGGAGCGTGCATTTCCAACAGCAAATCGGGGCCACAGCGCCAAATCTGACCCTCCCAAACCTCCTCCACCGCTATTCCCGCAAATTCTACCTGCTCAAGCAGTTCTTCATAATAACCAGAACCACCCGGAACAGGCGAAACCAGCATTTGATCAATGGCAACTTCACCGACCATGGGAATAAAGCCGCCGAAATGATCTTCATGAGGATGACTTATGATCGCCAAATCAATTTTACTGATCCCCTGGTACCTTAAGAAAGGCAGAATCACTTTTTCACCTATTGCACCCGGTTCACCGTGAAAAGGCAATTCACCGCCGGCATCGACCATAATCACCGCTCCGCAGGGAGTTTCCAGCAATGCCGAGGCGCCCTGCCCCACATCTATAAAAGTAACTTTCAATTTTTGTTCAGGCGGAAATAAAATTCCCGACCAGAGAATAACGACCGCAATGAAAAGAACCGCGCCGGTGAACAGAGACCTGCGCAGTTTTCCGGCAGGCAGTAATCCTGTTAGTGCTGTTTTAATATACTGCACGAAATTTAATTGATAGTTGTCGCTTTGCGCCTTATTCCACTGGTAATACAAACGAAGCAGGACACAAAGTATACCGTAAAACAATAAAAGAAACGGCAACCCGGGAGGATGAAGAGAAACGTATAAACCGGGCAGGCGGCTCAACCCGGTTAGATTCAACATAAGTTCCAATAAAGGCCGGGAAGCCCAGAGTATGACCTCTCCCGGAAGCGGCAATATTAAACTGACCGCCGCTCCCAGCAGACCCAACCCAACCACAAAGGTGATCACAGGCATCAGTAACAGGTTAAAAAAAACAGCGCCGGTAGGCATATGGTGAAAATAATAAGCGCAAAGCGGTAAAACTCCTAGTTGCGCTGCCAGGATAACTGCCAGAGGTGAACTGAGCAAGCGAGGACATTTGATCGAAGCCAGGGTTTCCTTCAGCGGCAGGTAAGCATAGACCACAAACAAAGTAGCAGCATAGGAAAGCTGAAATCCGGGGGCAAACAAGAGCAGTGGATTGATAAAAAGGGTGATCAGGGCAGCAAAAGCAACAGCAGTTGGCAAATCCCGCTCGCGATCCAAAAGCAGGGCTCCCAGGGCGATAGAAACCATAATTGCCGCTCTCAATGCTGATGGACGCATACCGGTCAGGTAGGCGTAAGCAAAAACCAATAATATGGCTAAAACCAGGGGAAAGCGGCCGTGCAGACCTAAACGCCTCCACAACCCGACAATCAAAACAGCAATTAATCCGACATGCAGGCCCGATACAGCCATCAGGTGCCCTGCTCCGGCGCGCTGGAAGTTAAGCTCAACATCTTTCGGGAGACGATGTCTCTGTCCAAAAAGAATCGCGCTCAGCAGTTCAGCTGAAGGCGAAGGCAGGGTATTATCAACAGCCTGGACCATTTCACTGCGCAATTTATACGCCGATGAAGCCAGCCGGCCGACCTCGCCCGCGCCCATAGAACTAACCTGGGCGGACCGGGGATAAATTAAAGCGTCGATACCCTTCTTGCTGCGTAAATAAAACCGGTAATCAAAACCGCCGGGGTTACGCTGTCCGCGCGGTTCGACAATCGTCCCTCTTAATCGCAGCTTTTCACCGAACCAATATTTTTCTTCGTTTTCCCCATAGAGCTTTACCAGTAAAGTACCGGGAACTGAAAGCCGGCCCTCCCCGGTTTCCACTACTTCCACCTGCAGTTGATACGCAGCATAGTCTTCATAAAAAAGCGGCTCATCAACTATGGTCCCTTCAATGTAAACCGGAACACCTGTGTAGTTAATAATGCCGCCGGCAGGATCCTGGGCAGAGTAAAAAAAAGCTGCTCCTCCACAGATGGTGACCACAATAAGTAAAACCGTTTTATAAAGCCCGATCATTTTCGACAATACAGCAGTTGAAATTAAAAAAAGCAAGACGCTTACCGGCCAGTAAGCGCCTGCCGGCTCATCGATCCCCAGGCGGACAATTATAATACCGGCGATGTAATAAAAAACAATGATCACTACGAAACGATTTATTACATCGTTAGCGATCATTTTTGTTCCAGACACTATTTAAAAACCCGGTCAAAAATACCAAATGTTTTTTCCCGCTGTTCCGGGGGTGGAGACGGAGTAAGGTAAGAAACTACAATCAGGGTCAGGACAGCGAGGACAAAAGAAGGAAAAACAGGCATAAAACCAAACGTTGTCCATTGCGGTAAAATATCAAGGTACCACAGGTGAAGCATAATTGCCGGGATGACAAGAGCGGCGCAGGCGCCCTGCATGGTCGCCCGCGGCCAGTAAAGAGCCCCGATCATGACCGGAAGCATAACGGAAAAACCTGAAAAAGCAAAGCCGGCAATGGTTAAAATAGCCCCGGGTCGGACAAGGGCAATATAATAAGCGACTGCTGCAAAAATAACCAACAATATTCTTCCCCGGAACACGGCCTGTTGTGAAGTGATGCGCTTAAAACGGGGCAGAAAATCAACAGTAACCAGGTGGGCCACTGCAAGAAGTTGTGAATCAATCGAAGACTTGACTATAGCCAGGACAACCACCAGCCCCAAAACCATCCAGGTCGGAGTCAGAAACTGGTGAATTAAAAGCGGGACGATGTTGTCTGCGTCTTTACCGCTCAGATCCGGAATAGCCACCGAACCCCAGACTCCGAGCAGGGTGGAAATGCCGAATATAGCAGCAAGGGCCAGGGGGTAATACAGGCTTACCTGTTTCAGGTTGGAACTACTGCGGGCGGCAAGAATACGGGTATATATCTGGGGAAAAACAATTACGGCAATCGAGTTGACAAATGAATAGCTGAACCAGTTTATAGGCGCAAGTTCAGCTGAAAGAGATCGCTGCAGCATTGCCGGGTTACTCTCTACAATCTGGCCGGTAATTTCCGAAAAACCGCCCAACGCCCGGGCTACGGCTGAAAGTAAAAAAGCTGCCACTACCAGGAACAAAGTGCCCTGAAAAATGTCGGTCCATACGGTCCCCCGCAGTCCGGCCGGTATGGTGTAAATTAAGGAAATTCCGATAATGACCACCGCGGCCAGCCAGTAAGGAACCAGCCCTTCTGTTACAGTAGTAAAAGCCAGGCTGCCACCGATTATGCTCACTACCAGGTAGGGCAAGGTGTAATATAGCAGCAGGACCAAGAATAAGAGTGAAATAAGCCTGCTCTTAAAAATACCACCGAAAACCTGGGGCTGGGTCGCATAACCGTAACGCTTGCCAAGAAGCCAGGAACGATACCCAACCAGGTA
>SLRT01000043.1 GCA_007130825.1 Syntrophomonadaceae bacterium
AAAAAGAGTATATCATTTATCCGGAGCCGCGATCCGCCGGTATCGCGGTTCACGGGGCCGGTAACGGCCCAGCCCGCGGAATATCTGCAGCAGGTTGCCCAGGTAGACCAGGTAGTAGTAGGATTTCTTGGTGACAGCTATCCAGGCGGCAATAACCAGGTTGAGCAAAAGAGCCAGGCCGGGTTGGAGCATATAAAGCGGCGGCGCTAAGAGCAAGCCGGACAGCACCACAAAGGGGTAAGGATAAAAGCGGATAAAGGACAGTAAACTGCCCGCCCGGAAGCGGGCGGCGACTACCTGGCCGGCGCCATACAGGTTTTTGCCCCGGTAGCGGGGTAGAAAGTTAAGCTTGATTTTCTCACCCAGGCTCAGATCGGGGGTGTAGTGATCGGCCATTGGCAAATCCACTGCCCGCAGTATGCCCCCCAGGGCGCGCACCCGGCTGTAAAGGTCGATCTCTTCCAGCTGGTAAACGTTCGGGTTCCAGTTTCCGGCCATCAAGACGTACTCTTTTAAGTAAAGCACCGCCCCGCCGTGATAAAAAACCGGCCGGCCCCAATCTTCAGCCGGACCCATCTCCCGTTGAGACAAAACGACATAGTCACGGGCAGAAACGATCGAACCGTGCTGATCGATATAGCGATTACAGGTGCGCCCGACAAAACCGGCTGTAGCCGGCGGCAGGTTCCTTTCACTTTTCAACCGCTCAATAAAAGCGGCAAATTCTTGACGTAAAATCATATCGCCGTCAAGATATAAAACCCAGCACCCCGAAGCCTCTTTCGTCCCGATATAGCGGCCCGTGCCGGGGCCGTAAACACAATCTTTTTCAACCCGGTAAACTTTGGCCCCGCACTCCAGGGCCGTGTTTACGCTGTCATCTGTGGAATATGAATCGACGTAGATCCACTCGATGTCGTTTCCCACCGGCAGAGAACTGAACAATCCCGGCAGGCGTTTTCCCTCGTTGCGCCCGATAACTACCACTGAAAGCTGGTATTGCTGTTTCTTTCCGGTTGTTCTTTTTCTTATTTCGACGCCTGTTTCATTAACCGCCCCGCCGGGTGAGCCCATTTTTGCGCCGTCGTTCACTTTCTCAGCGCCCCTTCCGTACTGCTCAGTGCCCTTTGCTCTGACTTCTGCGCCGTTTTCTCTTCCATTATCTTTAAAATATCCTGAAAACGGATTTCCCAGGTCTGCAACCGGGCATAGCCGGTAAAATCTTTCTTTTCCTCTTCACCGGCCTTAAGGGCCTGTTTTAAAGCGGAGCAAAAATCGGCCCGGCCCCGGTAGTGATAAAGGGGGCCTTTCATTGCTGACAGCTCCCGAAGCGGGGGCGCGACTACCGGCAGGCCGCAGGCCAGGTATTCGTAATACTTGATCGGGTTGACCGCCTCGGTCAGTTCATTTAAGTGAAAGGGAATCATCCCCAGGTCAGCGTGTTTCAAGTAAGCGGGCACAGCTTTGTGCTCTTTCGGGCCCAACCAGGTAAAATTTTCCTCTGCCTGTAAAAGCTTCATGCCCGGCCGTAAAGTTCCGTCGGTCAGCGGCCCGATTATTAAAAAGTGCACGTCTTTCAACTTTGCCACACCCCGGGCCAGGGTCTCCAAATCAAAGCGGCTATCGAGGGTGCCGAGGTAAACCGCCACCGCCCTGCCGTCTGCCGGGAAATCTTGCGGCGGTGTTTCGCCGGCCGGCTCAAAAAATATTTCGCTCACCCCGTTTGGCAGGTAATAAACATCTTCTGTGCAGAACTTTTGAGCCCATTCCCATAATGATTGCGAGGTGGCCAGGACAAAATCGACCCGCTCAATGATCTCCTGCTGCAGCTGGGCCACACCGGGCGGTATCCGTCTGAATTTATCCAGCCGGTCGGCCAGGCGATAGCAGCTCAGGCGGTGCGGCACCAAATCAAGCAGGCTTAAAGCGACCGGCCCGGCGCACCACAGCAGGTCGGCCGGGACAAAGCCCGCTTTTTGTAACCGGCCTTTAAGCGGGGGCAGGCAGAAGCGAAACTGGTTGCGGCCGACAAATGAACTGCGCAGCACGGGTAAATTATAATAAAAAATAAGGCTTAAGGGAACCATCCAGTCAATTCCTTTCACCGTACGGATACCTTCCCGCCAAACCTGGAAGCGGTTCCGGTTAAGCCGGTCCGCTTTAAAAAGATGCAGGGGGCTGATCGCCGGTCCGAGCCACATACACTGGTGACCGGCCTGCTTGAAAAAACCGATATAGTGGTGCGACCCGAGCGGATCGGGCCGATCCAGGTTATGCGACTCGGCAAATAATATTTTCATCGGGCCAATGCTCCCTTATTTAAACCTTACCTTCCTGCTCAAGGAGAATTATATAAAGCATTATGCAGGATCGCTTTTACATCTTCGGGACCGGCGGGACGCAGGTTGTTGCCGGATCTTTCCGGGGTAAACATCTCAGCAGATAGGGCCAGGACATTTTCAGCGCTTACCTGGTAGCGGGCCAGCAATTTATTGATATCCACCGCGGCAAAAAGCTCTCTTATCCTGGATAAAAGTTCATCTATACTGCTGCAACCCACCAGGGCAGCGGCCATTTTGATGCGGCCGTCGTCGTTTTTGGCATTAAACTTCAGCAAAGCGGGTAAAGTAAAACTGCAGGCCAGTCCATGAGGCGCTCCTAAAGCGGCTGTGATCGGATAAGAGATGGAATGAGCCAGGGCTGTGCGCGTTGCGCTGATACAAATACCACCGCATAAGCTGCCGGTGAGCATTTTGGAGCGGCTGTCCAGGTTATGGGGATCCTTCAGGAGCGCTGGAAGGGTATCAAGGACGATATCGATCGCCCGGGCGGCATAACTGATGCTCACCGGGCCGGCGTTAAAATTCCATACCGATTCCAGGGCATGCGAAAGGACATCCAGGCCGGTTACCACGGTCGTCTCTTCGGGCAGGGAAAGGGTTAACTCCGGGTCGAGCAAAGCAATCCCGGGAAAAAGATTTGGACCGGTTAAAGAATACTTTTTCTGATTCTCGCTGTCCCACACGGTGGCAAAGTTAGTGGCCTCGCTGCCGGTTCCGGCCGTGGTCGGAACCGCGATCATAAACAAAGGATTGACCTGTGGCAGGTGCGCTTTATCGACCAGGTGCTTTTTTAAAGAAAATTGTGGTTGATCGACACTTAACAGGTAGCTCAGGGATTTGGCCGTGTCCAAAACGCTGCCGCCGCCGATGCCAATTATAAATTGAATATTTTTGCCCTGCAACCGGGCCCTGGCGGTTTCAATTGCCTTAATATCCGGATTGGGCCTGACAGCATCGATAACTTCCAACCGCTGATCCCCAAAAAGCTCCCGCACCCTGGCGGTCAGGCCTCTTGCGGTAAAACCCGGGGAGGTGACGATTAAACCCCGGCCCGCTTCGGACCGGCCCGATCCGGCTTGGGTCGCAAACGCAGGCAACTCCTTGATCAGCCCCGGCCCGGATCTTACCCGCACCGGGTTATAAAAAGACCACTGCCGGTCATAGCGCATCTGTTTATCTCTCCCCAATGGCGTTAAAATATCTTTTTACCGTGTTAAGATCTTCTAAGTCATCTATTTCCATGCAGAATTGGTTATTAAATTCTACCGGGTGAAGGGCCAGTGCCGGCAACAGGTTGTTTAAAGCATCCTCGGCGTAAACCTTTAGCCGGCCGTTTTCCCGAAACCGGTTCATTTCATCCAGCCAGGCTGCAAATGTCTTTCCGGCCAGTTTGTAAATGGGAATTAAAAAAACGCAGTCCGGGCCAAAAATATCTACCGCAATTTTCCTGACCAGGCCGCCTTTTATTTCCGCTTTAAAATCTTTTTCAGGCAGGTTTAGATCGGGATTAACCAAAACAGCGTTTTCATACCCGGATGAGAACAAATTTTCCAGCACCTTTTCTTCAAATACCAGGTCTCCGTGCATTAGGACGATCTCCTGATCGCTGTTTTTTGCCACCATATCTCCGGCCAGCAACAGCGAATATATATAGTTGGTTGTTTCATAACTGGGGTTGTTTACATAGGAGATACTTGCTTCGTTGAATTTCCCGGCCAGATGTTTTTTAATCTTTTCTTCGAAGGGGCCGGTGGTGATCAGGATCTCTTGCAAACCGTACCGCTGCAAAATGCTGATTTGCCTGGTCAGGATTGTTTCTTTTTCGTTTATTTCAACCAGGCACTTCGGTTTGTCAGCGGTGAGATCGCCCATCCTTGAACCGGTGCCCGAATTGAGGATTATTACTGTGCTCATCATCAACTGCTCCGCCTTGATCAAAATTATGATAAAAACTTCATGAACTCATTTTTATTATCCACAGGGGTCGTTTGCGGGCGCCCGAGGTCACTCCGGGCGCCACTGCGGATCCGCACCTCCAACAGCGACGGACCTGCTGAAACTTTTAATTCTTTCAAGCCTTCTGCCAGCTCTTTTCGTGTATCTGCCCGCAGAACTTTTTTATAGCCACAAGCCTTTGCAATCGCTAAAAAATCGATATCAAAACCGACCGTGGCCTGCCCGCCCACAGAATCATGGGCGCTGTTATTGAAAACCAGGTGCCTGAAGTTGCCGGCCCCGCTGTTACCGGCAATCGCCAGAGCCCCCAGGTGCATGATCACCGCCCCGTCTCCGTCAAGACAGTAAACCGTTCGCTGCGGTTTGTTTAAAGCGATACCGAGGGCAATCTGTGAAGCGTGCCCCATTGAACCGACATTCAAAAATTCCTGCCGGTGGCCTGCTTTTGTTTTTTCCCTGTACTCGTATATCTCCCGGGACAATTTCCCGGTGGTAGAAACTATTGCATCTGATGGCTCCAACCAGGGTAAAATTTCACTTACTGCCTCTTCCCGGCTTAGAGGATAACCCGCAGCGGATTGTTCTGCCCGGCGGTAGTGGGCAAAAGTGTCTTTCCCGGCCACCAGGGCAAAAGGTTCACCTGCAGAATGCATTAGGCCTGCTGCCGCTGCGAGCGTTTCTTCGGCCTCCTCGTTAGAAAAAGGAAGCAGGGCATAGTTGATCCCCAGGCACTCCAAAAGGGGCAGAGTGATCAAACCCTGTTTGCGGTGCTGCGGTTCATCTTTTATCCCCGGCTCTCCCCGCCAGCCGATCAACAAAAGCGCCGGGATACCGTAAACCATGGGGTCGGCAAGCGACACGAGCGGGTTTACGGCATTGCCCATCCCGGAATTTTGCATATACACCAGGCCGATATTTCCGCCGGCCAGGTAGTGACCGGCGGCCAGGGCCACGGCGTTTCCCTCGTTGGCTGCTATAATATGCCGCCCGGGCTCACTGTGGTCGGCAATATATGCAGAAAAATCGCTGAGCAGGGAATCGGGAACCCCGGTAAAAAAATCGATCCCCTGTTTCAGCAGGGCGTTATAAAAAAAACGGCAATCGATAATTTTAACTTCCCCCCGGTATTAAATTAAGGATATCTTTAATCGGCATACAGTATTCTTCGCTTTCACAGGCTCTTTCATTATCGAGAATGCATTTAGCGGTATTGACCATCGCCGGATAGGCGCTTCGCAGCAGGTGGTTGGCGTAAATGACGATGTTTACCCCCGCCTCAATCAGCTCACTTTCTCTGACCCGGCTGTAGGTGGTCGGAACGGCTACCAGGAACACCTTCTTATCGAACTTGCGGTATTCCCGGCAAAAATCAAATATCTCATCAGGTTCTTTTTCTTTGCTGTGAATCATGATCCCATCCGCTCCCGCCTCGATATAGGCCCGGGCCCGCCTGAGGGCGTCTTCCAGGCCGTTTTTTAAAATCAAGCTTTCGATCCGGGCGATGATCATAAAATCGTCATCGACCTGGGCCTGCTTGCCCCTGGTAATTTTCAAGGAAAAGTTTTCGATTCTGTCCTGCTGCTGTTCGGCATCGGTTCCAAACAAGGAATTTTTCTTTAAGCCGATTTTGTCCTCGATAATCACCGCAGAAACTCCCAGCCGTTCCAGGCTCTTAACCAGGTAGGCGAAGTGCTCCACCTGGCCGCCGGTATCCCCGTCCATGATTATCGGCTTGGTGGTAACCTCCAGGATATCGTTAATCGTATTCAACCGGGAGCTGAAATCGACCAGTTCGATGTCGGGCTTTCCTTTCACCGTCGAATCACACAAACTGCTGATCCACATTCCGTCAAACTGCTTGACCGTATCGCCGTGGCTAACCCTTAACTTCTCCACGATTAACCCGGTCAGACCGTTATGAGCTTCTATGAACCTGACCAACGGTTTAACTTCCAACAGCTTCCGCAAACGCCGGATCCGGATCTGCGGCGTTGTGCCGATATCCTGCACGGCCTTTTCCAGCATGCTGACCGAAACACCCTTGGTGTATTCAATTTCGACCAGCTGGCCGTCCCACTGTTTCAGGGTTTCAATTACTTTTTCCCGGATTTCTTTTTGAATGCCCGTTTTCCAGTCATCACCGTGCACCACGTAATCCGGCTTTAACCGCAGCAGGTTGGGGACATAATCAAGAGTATCCTGGGCCACGACCCGGTTTACCCCTTTTAAATTTTCGACAATTTTTTTCCGCTGCTCAAAATCGATTACCGGCAGCCGCTTGTAGGTGGCAATCACCTCATCGGTTAAAATACCTACCGTTACTTCCCCCAACTTCCTGGCTTCAGCGATGACATTAATATGACCGTGATGAATGATATCCGCACTCATGGCCAGGTAAACTTTCTTCATATTCCACTCCCCCTAACCGCCGATCTGTTGTATCAAAGCGGTAATATTCTTTTTAGTCCTGCTTGGTAATGCCTCTGATTTTCTTCACTGTTAAATATAAAAACCCTTTAACTGTAGAAGATAAAGCGGCAGTTTACTGGCCCAGATCACTGATTAATTCTTCCGGGCTGGTATGCCTGATCGCGCCGTCGTCAAAGATAAAAAACCAGTCTTTTTGCGGCACTTTCCACTGGCCGTAGCGGAAAGCGAGATAATCTTCATAGGCTTTCGGAGCGGGTATACCGTCATTAATAATTATGGTGTCTTCATAAAATCTCCCGGGAACCCACAACATATAGACCTTGTAGCTCAAAGTCCAGGGCCACTTTTGCAAAGCCACCCGGCGCCTCCTGATAAAAATCTCCTGGATAATCCGCCGCGGCAAGGCGTAAAGATAATAAGCCGGCGTTTTTTTCGCAAAAGGATAAGGCATGCAGTAAACCTGGGGGCACCAGGCGTAATCACCCACGCGGCGAAACAGGCTGATATCGATCTCTAACGAAGACCCTTTAAACCGGGGCATAAACTTATATTTAAAGTTTAAACCGCGGTAGTTCCTGACCGCTATTTTATACCCCCTGCTTTTAACAGCAGGCAGGACTTTCTGCAGGAAAGGCTCATCCGCCGACCACATGCTCAGATCGATATCGTGATCGCCTTTCATAATTCCGCCTTCCCGGACCAGGCCAAGCAGTGTGCCGCTGTCAACCCAAAATTTCACTTCGTTTTCGGAAAACAAATTGCAGATCCAGGCCAGTTCACGGTTAAGGCTCATCATTACTGCTCCTCTGTTCAGCGGATTATCGCTCCGTCATCTTTCCAGTAAACCCACTTTGCCTTCGGTTTACGCCAGTCAGCCCCGTATTTAAGCTCTAAATATGCTTCTACATTGGCCGGGACAGGCAAAGATAAACGTTGCACGGAAACAGGTTGCAGCTGCAAAAAATAATGTTCGGGAACAGCCATCACAAATGAGGGCTTAAAAAAATACTGGATCCGGCCTGCGCAATAACACAGCAAAATCCACAGCCGGGCGGGAATTATTTTTGTAACCGCCAGTAACAATCTGTACGGTCTGCCGGAGGGTAATTTTTTTTCCACCCTTCCCCAGGCTGCATACGCGCTGAAAACAGCGACCCCGGTAAAAAAATCAACTGCTTTGTTCGATACCGGGTAATAGACAATCTTTTTTGCTTTCCCGTCAACCCGTTTATAAAAGGCGATGTTGATCATCTCCAACCGGTCGTCCAGGTCGGTTATCGACAACTGGTGGGGTTTAAAGGTTTCAATCCAGCGCCCTTTTTGTCTCAGCTTTTTTACAATCTCTGCGCGGGCCCTGCGGTAATCTTCCGCCCATATTCCCAGGTCCAGGTCGTGGTCTTCTTTTAGCAGCCTGCCCTCCCGGACTATCCCCAGTAAAGTGCCCTGGTCCAGCCAAAAGGGGACATCCAGGGCGTTAAAAACCTTGACCACTTCCATGAACAGGTGATGGTCCCGCAAACTGCGGCCTTTTGCCTGATCGCTCGTTCCGGTCATCAGTTCCCCCCGGATTTTTTTCGGATCTCTTTTAACTTTTTAGCTTTTTCCCAGGTTTTATAAGCGCTTAAATCAACCATTTTTTCCGGCAGCTCATGCCTGAGCGTGCTGTCATCAAGCCAAATCTTCCATTTTTGGGCCGGAACGCGCCAATTACCGTAGCGGAAGGCAAGATACTCTTCCCATTTCTCCGGGATGTAAGTTTCAAACAGGGGATGGTAAACAGTTTTTTCGAAAAACTTTCCCGGGACCCACCAGGTCCCGCAGTTGCGGCGAACCTTCCAGGGCCAGCGGGAAACGTCGGTAACGATCAGGCGCTCCCGAAAATGTTTCCTGGCAACGACAAAATAATGGTAAAACCGTCTGGTCAATAAACTGGGAAAAGGGGGTCCTGCGCCCTCGCCGGCCGGGCACCAGGCCTGGCTGCCGTACCTCCTGAACAACATGATATGAACAGGAAGATTTTGCTCTTTCAAAAAACGGTACTGGCAGACAAGTCCTTTATAAAGCCAAATCGTAACCGTGTACCCGGCCGCCCAAAAAAAAGGCAGCAGCCGGAACAACTGATCTTCGTCATCGGCCCACATCTGCAGATCGATATCTTTTTCGTGGTTTAAAAGTTGTCCTTCTCTCATCAAGCCGAGTAACACTCCGCTGTCCAGGCAGTACGGTAGTTTATGCTCATTTAATACCTGCAGGAAGGAAAGAGAACCCTCCTTGCCGGGGGGAAATGTTTTTTCTTCTTCTTGCAAAAAACCCGGATCCTTTTCTTGAAGAACCTGCTCCTGTTCATTAAGCTCCATTCTGCCCACGATACCTCCCGGCTGCGCTGTTAGCCTTCTTAAACGTTATTTAGCCATCACCGGCTGATTTCCTTTTTTTATAGCACGATTTTTAAATCAATCATGCCCTTTATTTACAATACATTTACTTTGCCGGATCATCAAGCCCTTAAATGAAAACAACACAGAAAAATAAGTTTGGCAAAAGCAGTCAGTATAAATCTAATCTAAAAAATTGTCGGAAACACGCCGGGATCTATTCGTTCCTTAGAAATGTGACTCTCGCTTTCATGTTTTCGAACGGCAATAAATTAATGGAAAATAATCTCTGCTTCCAGGTAATGGCCGCCGGGCAGCTGCCATTTGACTTTTTTATCCCTGCTCATTACAATCATAGGTGGCATTAATGAGAGGAGAGCGGTTTACACACCCATGAACGAGTACCTTAGAGAACTGTTCAAAAGAAAAGACCTTCTGATCTATCTCGTTACCTCCGGCCTCAAGGCCCAGTACCGCAATACATTTTTGGGCTATCTGTGGTGGATTCTTGACCCCCTGCTGATGGGGGCTATTTACTATTTCCTGCGGGTTATTGTCCTCGGCATGGAAGGTGATAATGTAGGCGCTTTCCTGATAATCGGCCTGGTGGCCTGGCACTGGATCAACTCCAGCTTAAAAGGTTCAACTTCCTCGATTACCGGGCGCTCGAGAATAATCACCCAGGTCTACCTGCCCAAAGCGATATTTCCTTTCGGGTTAACCTGACCCACTGATTAACTTTTCTTTCGGGCTGGTCGTGGTGACCATTTTCCTCGCTTTTTACCGGATCGTTCCCGGAAGTGAACTGCTGTGGCTGCCAGTGATTATGATCGTCCAGTTCATTTTCCTTTCAGCGCTCTCCCTGGTAGTCGCCTATCTGTGCATGTTTATCCGCGATATCGATAATGTGCTTTCACATTTTATGCGCCTCTGGTTCTGGTCCACTCCGGTGATCTGGGAATCCGACCGCCTGCCGGAACAGTACAGTTTTATCGTCGACATTAATCCCGCATCCGTCTTCCTGCTCAGCTATCGCAATATTTTGATGTACGGAACCGCGCCGGAGGGAAGCAAACTCCTCCTGATCGGAGTATTGTCATGTTTGCTGACCATCTACATGATCTACTATT
>SLRT01000032.1 GCA_007130825.1 Syntrophomonadaceae bacterium
AATCAGCTCCGGGCACTAAAACCAGATAACGACCCGGTATTGCGATTTGCCCGGTTACCCTGGTTTAAGTTTCTCCACATCCCGCCGCAGCCTTTCACGTTCGGTTTGGCTTTCAATGCGCCTGGATACTCCGATATAATCAGCTCCGGGCACTAAAACCAGATAACGACCCGGTATTGCGATTTGCCCGGTTACCCTGGCCCCTTTACTTCCCAAAGGCTCCTTGATTACCTGGACCATGATCTCTTCGCCAACCCGGAGCATTTTTTCAATTGAACCGCGGGCCGGAGGAGGGCTGTCTTCAGAATCATCGCTAAAAATATCATCAACGTATAAAAATGCATTTTTTTCCATTCCGATATCAACAAAAGCGGCCTGCATCCCCGGCAGAACGTTGGCTACTGTCCCCTTATAGAGGTTGCCGACTACCCGGTACTGTAACGGTCTTTCGATATCGAGTTCGACTAATTTTCCTTTTTCCAACAGGGCCACCCGGGTTGCCCGGTTATCACAGTTAACAATAATTTTTTTATCCATATTAAATCACATCCCTTCAGACAATGGCTGCAGGAATTGACCATGATCTGTGTACAATCTTTCGCGATTAAGCTCCCAGTATGCCTTTTGCAGGCGTTCGTCACCAAGCTCTTTTTCCAACTGTTCGATTACAAAAAACGGTGATACCCCACCCTGGCTGCCGGCCTGCAACAACAAACACAATTCCAGCCGATTATTTTCTTTCGGATTATTAAAATAGGCTTCAATGATATAGGTCCTGATATTAACGTAAGTTTTTTTATTTTTTTTCCTGGAGCGTGGAGCAAGTATTTCTTTTCTGGCCATCAAACGCTCCAGGGCGCCCCGGTATAATTCCGGATCAACAGCCGTCCCCGGTTCAGCTACCAGGGTTGCCCGGTATAAAGCGGCTCTGACCAGGGAAGGAAGCGAAGGTGCGCTGCTGTCTACTATAAAAGCACCGGTTAACTCCAGTCCACCTGGCAGCTGCTGCGCCAAAATGGACATAAACTGTTCAGAGGCTACCGGTTTGGTAAAATATATTTCACCGTACTCTTCTGCAGCCGTAACATTAACCGGCAGCGGAGCAGCCAGGTTAAAGCGCAGGTGCGGATTAAAACCCTCGCTGTAAGCCAAAGGGAGCCCGCTTCTACGCAAGGACCTTTGGAACAAACGCATCATGTCCAGATGCGAAATATGTTTCAAAGGTTCCCGGCGGGCAAAACTAAAGCGCATCCGGGTCATTGGACTGCACCTTGATCATGTGTATCGCCGCTAAAAGCTTTTTGATGTTCACGAATAAATACTTCTTTATCCACTCCACAGTACAGATGATCCCAGGGTAAAAAATCATCGTAATGAAAACGCCTGTAGGCATATTTGCCGGCATCAATATTTAATTCCTGAAAAGCTTGCTGCCACTTTTTAAATGAAAATTGCTCAGACCAACCATCAAAACGGCATCCCAGGCGCCAGGCACGCTCCAATACCGGCGCCAGGCCACGATCACCGCGCGCAAAAACAGCTTCCAGAAAGCTGGCTTCGGCTTCGTGCCAGCTTAATTCAACCCCGGGTATTTTCTTAAAACCTTTTTGTAATATTTCCTGACGCTTGATTACCTGCGACAGGGCAAGTTGTGGTTCCCACTGAAACGGGGTATGTGCCTTGGGAACAAAAGTGGACACACTGACCGATAAATTAATTTTACGCTTTATTTTTTTCCGGAAATACTGCCTGATTTTTTGACAGAAGTAAACGATCGCTTCTACATCGGCATCTTTCTCCGCAGGCAGGCCGATCATAAAGTACAGCTTAAAGCCCTGCCACCCCGCATCAACAGCATCGCTGAAAGCGGTAAATATATCGGCTTCCGAGATGTTTTTCTTGATTACCCGGCGCAGGCGTTCAGTGGCTGCTTCCGGAGCAAATGTAAGGCTGCTTCGCCGGCCCTGATGTAGTTTATCCGCAAGCCGGATAGAATAAGAATCAAGCCGCAGGGAAGGAAGGTTGCATTTAACATTTTCTTTGGTCAAAGCCTGATCTAAATCATTGATCAGGGTGTCAAGCCCGGGATAGTCGGTACTGCTTAAAGAAGATAATGATATTTCTTCATAACCTGTGGCAGCGATTTGTTTTTTCGCTGTATCGACAACTTTTTCCCGGCTGCGGCGCCTGACCGGACTAAACGTATAGCCGGCCTGACAAAAACGGCATCCCCGGCTGCAGCCGCGAAAAAGTTCAACAACAGCGCGGTCGTGGACAGCCTGAATATAGGGAACAATTGGATAAATTGGATATATAGTGCTGTCCAGGTCGCATACGGCCCTCTTCTTAATTACTTCCGGTACGCGGGGATCAGTCCTTTCCATCGCGTACAACAACCCGTCTTTATATACAGGTTGGTAAAAGGCCGGAACATAGATACCTTCCCACTCTGAAAGGCGAGCCAGGATTTCGTTTCGCTTTAGGTTTTGATTTTTTAGCTCGTTGTAATCATTTAACAGTTTCGGAAGGAATTCTTCAGATTCCCCCAAAACGAATAAATCAAAAAAAGGAGCAAGCGGCTCCGGATAAAACGCGCAGGGACCGCCACCGATAATCAAAGGTTCCGACTCACTGCGCTCGCTGCTGTAAAGCGATATGCCGGCCAGATCAAGCATATTAAGAACATTAGTATAACTTAGTTCGTACTGCAAAGAAAAACCGACCACATCAAATTCAATAAGCGGAGTTTGGCTTTCCAGGGCAAAAAGAGGCAAGTCATGCTCACGCATTAATTCTTCCATGTCTGTACCCGGTGCAAAAACCCGCTCCATGAGCAGATCCGGCAGGCTGTTAACGCTTTCATAAAGAATTTTCAAACCCTGGTTGGACATACCAACTTCGTAAATATCAGGAAAAGCTAAAACCATGCGCACTGCCGTTTCAGCATGCTCTTTCCGGCAAGTATTCCATTCATTTCCCATGTAGCGGGCCGGTTTTTGCACCTGCGACAACAGCTGCTTTAATTTTGCATCTGGCTGCTGCATATTAACACATCGCGATCATAAACAATTTCACTAATTAAAAACAAGGCCTGCTTTATTAGCAGTGAGTCATATAGCCAGGTTAATAATACCATATCGTTCCTGATTTGATAAGAGACACCTAGAGCAGCCCTTTTTCGCGAAAACTAAAAAAACAACCATCCCCGATAATTATGTGATCCCTTACTGCTATGCCCAGAATATTGCCGGCGTCGACCAACCGCCTGGTAACCTCCAGGTCTTCCTGGCTGGGAACAGGATCGCCGCTGGGATGGTTGTGAAACATGATTACCGATGCAGCGCTTTTTCGCAGCGGCTGGTTAAATATTTCGCGCGGATGGACAATCGATGCGCTTAAACTTCCCACTGAAATCTCTTCCTTGGATATTACATGATTTTTCGTGTTCAAAAGCAGTACTTTAAAAAATTCTTTTTTCTTGTAGCGCAGTTCTTCCATGAAAAGGTTGGCCGCCTGGCCGGGGCTGGTAATACTGCCAGCTTCTCCACGGGGAGTGGTCGCCAAGCGGCTGCCCAGTTCCAATGCAGCTTTGATCATAACCGCTTTATCGGGACCAATTCCCTTATTTTCCTGGAGGTCTTCCAATGACAAATTGGGCAGGTTTCTTAAACTACCACTCTGAGTAATCACTCTTGTCGCCAATTGGATCGCCGATTCGGTTTTATTGCCGACACGAAGTAATATCGCCAGCAGTTCAGCATTAGAGAGAGCCCCGACGCCCAAAGCGACTAGCTTTTCCCGGGGTCTTTCTTCAAGGGGCATATCCTTAATCGTAATACAGTCATTCTCCATTACCGCCATCCTTTCTGCTCAACCATGTTGGGACCTGCATGCGCATCAACAACTCAAAAAGCAAACCCAATGGCAAACCGACAACGTTAAAATAACAGCCTTCAATTTTTTCTATAAATAATGCCCCCTGACCCTGGATACCGTAAGCGCCGGCTTTATCCATCGGCTCACCGCCAGCCACATAACGATCGATATGATCTTTTTTCAGTGGCTTCATCCAGACCTTTGTCTTTGACAGACCGGTCTGACAGTTGCCTGTAGTAACATCATGAAGAGCCAACCCGGTGAATACTACATGCTCACTGCCACTCAATATCCCGAGCATCCGGCGGGCATCGCTCTGATCATCCGGCTTTCCCAAAACCTGATCTCTGCAAATAACAACTGTATCAGCAGCAAGCACAAATCCGCTTGTTAAACGACGGGTAACATCAAGAGCTTTATTTTGAGCAAGCACAACCACCATCTCTGCAGGATTTTCACTTACGGCCATTTCTTCAGAAATCTGCGGTTCGACAATCGTAAAAGAAATGCCTACCTGCTGCAGAAGTTCAGCTCTTCGCGGTGAAGATGAAGCCAAAACCAGGCTCATCCGGAATCACTTCCGTTCGTCTGTTTGATCATTCTGGCGGTCACTCCTTCAAGATAATTGGCGGCCAGGCCGGTAAAAATACCCGTAGGCACTGAAAGAAGCAGTAAAAAAGGAAAGTATCCTCGGAGCAAATCAAAACTGGCGATAATCAGGCTGGCCATGGTCAACTGGGTCAAATTATGCATGGCTGCCCCGATTACACTGACCGAGATCAGGCTGACCAGTCCTTTTTTTTGCAGGGTAAGCACCAGCGCCATAGCCAGGCAGCTGATCACACCGGCAGTAACACTAAGCCAAAATCCAAATCCAAAAAGTCCGCCCACAAAAATACTGCCCAAAACAGAGCGGATTATGGCCACGATCAGGCCACTGCGCAAGCCGAACAAAATTAGAGTTAACAGGGTAATTATATTGGCCAGCCCAATTCTCACACCGGGAACAGGCATCGGCAGGGGCATGGCCGCTTCAACGGTATGAATAACTACTGCAAAGGTGATCAATAAGGCCAGGTAAGTTAAATGTTTTAGGCGGTTTCTTACCTGGAAACCAGCGCTTGGCATATTATTTATCCTTTCCGTTAAAGCCTCTCCAGGAGGAAAGACAGTTCGGAGTTTTGTTTTTGATACCGGTCCGTCGGTTTACTTTTTTCTATCTGATTTATGGCTGCTGCAATTCAATTTTGTCTTCCAATCCGCCGGTAACAGTTATCTCAAGTTCCGGGGTAACAAAAATGGCTTCTGCACCATGTATTTGTTCGATAAAATCCATGCCCCGTTTTGTTCCGAGGACAAATGCAGCCGTGGACAAAACGTCAGCTTCCATAGTAGTTTCGGCAATAACGGTTACACTGGCTAATTCCCTGGCCGGCATGCCGGTTGCAGGATCAAGGATATGGTGATATTTAACACCATCTTCTTCAAAAGCACGTTCATAATCGCCGGAGGTGTCGACCGCTTTATCTGCAAGCGGGAGAACTGCGATCATGTCCCGTTCATCGCGGGGATTGCGCACTCCAATCCGCCACGGTTCTCCGTCAGGCCTGGTTCCCAGCAGTCCTATATCGCCGGCATTGACATAAGCATGCTTCACTCCTGCCTCAGAAAGAATTTCCAGGCTTCTGTCGACAATAAAGCCCTTGGCGATACCGCCGAGTTCCAGTCCCATCCCGCTTTGCGGCAGGTAAATTGTCTGTTTGTCAGGATCAATTTCCACCAAACTGTAATCAACAAGCTGCAAAGCGTATTCAATTTCCGCTGATTGAGGAACCCGGTAATCCTGTTCAGGGAAACCCTCTTCAGAAAAAAACCCCCATAGATCTGTCAGGGGCGCCACAGTCGGATCAAAAGCTCCATCGCTGAGCTCTGCATAATTAAGGGCCTCTTTTGTTACATGAAATACTTCCGGGCTGACTGTAACAGGCCGCCTGCCGGCCTGATCATTTACAGCAACAACATCACTTTCTTCAACACTTCTGCTAAACTGTTTTTCCAAACGCTCAATCTCAGCAAATACCTCGTCTCTGATTTCTTCAGCGGCTCTTACTCCGGAAGACTGAAACCTTATTTCAACCACCGTATCCATGGTCATATGGGTATAACTAAAGGTATTGACGGCATAAAATGTTCGCGAATAAAAAAACACAACTAGAATTACCACTACCAGAACCGGTATAATATAAACAGGTTTTAATAACTTTTCAGGCAATTTATTTTTATTGCCGGCATTGCCGGAATATCGTTCCCCAGGCAATATATGTAATTCACTCCTTTGGCATGCGGGTAAACCAGTACCAGTTGATCATATCTTATATCTTTAAAACAATTAAAAGGAGAGAGCATATGCAGGTTGAAGCTCCCTGTCCGCTAAAAGGGTTAACTGGTATCAAAACTGGTTGAATCAATTCTACCGTCCAAAGTAAAAGATTACAACCAGGATCGCTCCAAGCAGTAAAGCTAAAATCAAGGCGTCAAAATTCAGGTTCTTGGTTGTCCACTCGATCGGGTTGAAGCGTAGCCGGCGCCTTCTGCTTTCTTCTTCTTCTTCAGACATTCCGTTTGTTCTATCAGCCATGCGGCGCATCGCTTCACCGGTCTTCAGGTAGCCTTCATCTATGCTTTCGTCTAACCTCCGTGAACGATCGGCAAACTGCCGTGCTGCTGTACCGGTCCTGGTATAACTGTCATCAATAACCTCGTCCAGGTAACGGGTGCGTTCAGCAAGGCCGCGTCCGGTTTCTGCAGATTTTTCCAGCGCGCTGTCAATACTTTTATCAATCGTGGTTATGTACTGGCAAAACTGGTACATGCTCTTGCCTGATTTCATGTAAAAATCATCCACTGTGGCATCCAGCGCAGTTCCATATTGGCAAAATCGATTAAAAAGTAATTTACCGAGTGGATTAAAAATAAGAAATTCGATACTAACCCATTGTGGCAGATTAATCCCTCTTTTCAAGATCGCCGCCAGGTTTAAGAAAAGCAAAAGACCGGCGATAACCAGCCTCAGCGCCCCCCAGATTCCATCAAGCGAGTAAACATTATCGACTGCAGAGGAATATGGTATTATTGGTGAAATCATCTGCGGGTAAACCCCGAGCATGATGCAAAATGCAGCCGTTAAGACAATAGCCAGGTGAGCGGTCAGCGGGGGCTTGTCAATAATTTTCGCCCGCCCTTTAATAAAACCAAACCCGATTAATTTACAAAAAGAAGCTGCTGTCCCGATACTGGCCAACATTAACATCGTTTCTGCCGGACCTATGTCATACACAGCGTATTTCAGCAGGTATTTACTCACATACCCATTGAAAAGGGGAAATCCGGAAATGGCCAGGGCCCCGACAATTGCTCCAATCGTTACTACCGGCATAGCTTTCCAGATGTATTTCTTCTGTTCTTCTTCTTCCTCAGAATCTTCATGGGTAAGATCGTGCAGATCCTCGGTTTTGGTGGCATAAAAAACAGCTCCCACACTCATAAATAAAAGCGCTTTATAAAGCATGTGGTTTACCACGTGCAACAGGGCCCCGTCGACAGCAAGCTGCGTAGCCAGCCCTACTCCGGCAACCATATAACCGACCTGGCTGATAATATGATAGGATAACAGACGGCGCATGTTATGCTGAAGCATGGCCATGGTCACGCCCATCAGGGCCATGGAAGCACCCATAAGCATAATCACTTCATTTGGCGGAAGTATGCGGGCAATGGCATAAACCCCTATTTTCGTGGTCAGCCCGGCCAGTATAACGCTGGATGGGAAGTTTGCCGACGGGTAACCGCGGGCCACCCATAAGTGCAAAGGCAAAAAAGCGGCCTTAAATCCAAATCCGATAATAAAAAAGGTCAAACCGGCCCGGGGCTCGGTAAGAATAAAAGAACCGATTTCCTGATAGTGCAAAAGAATACCGAGCAAAACAATCAGCCCGCCGGCCAGGTGGAAAGAAAGGAAATACAAACCGGCCATTATCGCCTCGGGAGCCCTGCGCAGTAAAATTAACCCGGCCGTAGACAATGTAAGCATTTCCCAAAAAATAAAAAGAACGATGAAATTATTAGAAAAGACAATACCGATCGCACTGGACAAAGCCACCAGGGCTACCGCCTGTTCGCTTGGCCGGGACAACTGCAGACCGTATAGTAAAGCCAGCGAACCTACCAAAGTGAAACCAAAAACGGCAATCCTGCTGTATGTATGGGCGCTAAATGATATCGGGGCTAAAACTGCATCACTAAATAAAACAATCGATCCCAGATCCCTGACGGTCAAATCATAATAGGCAAGAAAGATCAGAACACCAACTGCACCCAACATTAAAATATAGCGCAACCACCTGGGACCGAAAAGAACACCGGGGACAAGTAATATCGGCAGTGCTATGCCGGCCATAACAAATATCTCGATCCTAATCACTCCATTATAATTCCATATTCATAACATTTTTGTAGACGATTAAAGCCTGAATGTCAACCGGGTTGAAAAGTTTCCAGTCAATTGGTCAACAGGTGCAGTTTATCATCTGCCGTAAGAAAAAACAATAAATAAAATGACCCCGAGAACAAACGCTAACAGCAGGTTGTCGAAATTAAGGTTTTTAATGTTCCACTGCTCCTGATCCCACCAAAAAGCGCTCTTTAATTCATCTTTAAACCACCGATCCCGCTCCAGTCCTTTACCCGCCATGTAATATGCCGATTGGCCGGCTTCGTCTTGCGAATGATCAGGACCCTGCTCCAAATCGCTTAGATAATAATTTGAATCAACTGTATCGCTTCCAGAATGCTCATAAAACTGCCCCAGGGCCATATCATTAATATTAACCTCGCGAAAGAAAAATGATAATACCAACTGCGGCAGCGGCCGGACGAGTAAAGCCTGGATACTTAACCAGGGCGGCGGGGTCCATTCAAACCAACCCCGGGAAACCGCCGGCAGATAGATAAATATAGCCAACAAGACAACAACCAGGATTGCTTCCAAGGGATGCCATTCGAAAAACCGGAAATGGCTTAAATGTTCCATCCCCGAACCGGTAAAACCAAGTATATCGGCCGCAGGTAACAGCAGTCTTTCCAAAACCAGGTTGGGAAATAAACCGATCCCCAGCACAATAACGGCAAAAACTGTTAAAACAAAGTTTACTGATAGGGGCAAGCGATATTTCAGATCAAGCTTTTCAGGAACCGGGCCGAGAAATACTCCGCGAAATAGTTTCAAAAAGTAGCAAATCGTCAGTGCGCTGGTAATCACAAATAATCTTTCAGCCACAAATATCCCGTAAACATCATAGTATTGATGTGCTTCCAGCATTGCATCATGAATCAGGGTTTTACTGGCATAACCGTTAAAACCGGGGATACCTGCTATACCCAGGGCAGCGACAATAAAAGTAATCGCTACCAGGGGCATTTTCCGGATCATCCCGCCCAGGCGGGAAAGATCCAGTTCGTGGGTGTACATATAAACAACACCGATCATAGAAAATAGACCGGCCTTAAAAATAGCATGATTGACAATATGGTAAATCGAGCCTGAAAACCCCATTGCCCCTTCAACACCCATAAATATGGCCACCCCGAAACCGGTGGCAATATAACCCATCTGGCTAATACTGCTGTAAGCCAAAATACGCTTTGAATTGCTCTGCAGCAGTGCCATCAGCGCTCCCGCCAGCATGGTTACTATGCCAATCCACATCAGGATATAGCCGCTGTTAAAAATATAGGTCCAGTCAGCAGCGCTGCCTGCACCTTCCGGCCTGAAAAGAACAAGACTCACCCGCAAAATCCCGTAAGCACCGGCCTTAATCATGATCCCCGACAACAGGGCGCTGGCCGGAGAAGGTGCAACTGGATGAGCCAGGGGCAGCCATATATGCAGGGGCACCAGGCCTGCTTTTATCCCGAAACCGATCATGAAAAGGACCAATATTGCAGTACGCTGGTTGCCCAGTTGTTCCAATACCGGCACCATATCCAAATGCCCGGTGTTCCCGTAAAGCAATAAAATCGCAAACAATAGCGAAAGACCACCGATGATAGCCATGTAAAGGTAAAGCGATCCTGCCTGTAAAGCTTCCCGATTCTGCTTATGGATAACCAGGACAAAAGAACTAAAAGTCATGATTTCAAAAGTTATAAAAAGCGAAAAGAAATCACCGGCAAAAACTACGCCTAAAATTGGCCCGAGAGTAAAAATAAAAAAGCTATAGTAACGGCGCAGGTTATGCTCATGATCCATGTAAGCAAACGAAAATAAAGTAGCTAAAAACCAGA
>SLRT01000008.1 GCA_007130825.1 Syntrophomonadaceae bacterium
ATATAAAAAGTGTGAAGCAATGAGCACAGATAAACCAAACAGGATCCAGCTGTAACCATAGCTTCCCTGTAAATCAGCAATAAACCCGATAACCGGTGGCGCAACAAGCAAACCTACTCTTAAAAAGAGCAACGCCAGCCCGGTTGCTATACCGGCCACTTTTTTACCGGCAGAATCACCTACCGCAGCTAAATGTACGCCTTGCCAGCCATCTGCCGAAAAACCTAAAATAAACGAAAAAACAAACATAAACATTGGATTTACCTGGGGAGTATTTAAAATAAGGCCAAACAGTAAATATATTACTCCAATAAATAAAGCTATAGTAAAAAGCGCCAGTTTTCTGTTACCTTGAAAAATATAATCAGAGGCCCAGCCCCAGGCTATTCTACCGGTTATACCACCGACCAGGTAGGTGCCCAGTCCCAAACCGGCTATTGCCCGGCTCATTTGCAAATCTTCACTGATAAACACGGCAAAATGAGCGAGGGCAGCGTTTGATGAAGCTCCAAGCACTAAACCAAAGATACAAATCCGCAGTAATTGTTTATTCACAAAAAGGGACAAAAAATTATCTTTAAACGAAGGTTGGACAAGATCCTGGGCACTTTGACCATGGTTTGCCAGACCAGAGCTCTCTTGTTCCTGATAAAGCTTAAGCACTAAAAAGCCCATTAAAATGGCAAAAACTGCGGAAACTTGAATCGCCTTTTGCCAGCCCAGCATTCCCCCGAGTATGGGAATGAGGCCCGTTCCGATGAGCCCCCCTATACCAAAACCAGACTGCATGATGCCCATGGAAACAGCGTGTTTTTCGGGAGGAACAGCCAACGAAAGCCCCTTATTCAGTGAGGGAGTGATGATACTGAAGCCAAGACCCGCAATCAGGGCCAGAAACAGAAGCACATTGTATGAAGGAGCAAGACCAAATAAAAACGCGGCCAAACCGATGCAGCCAACGCCGATAAGAACACCCTTTTTAGGCCCGAATTTGTCGACAACACTACCTGTAAAGATAGCAAGTGTGGCAGAGCTTACAAAAGTAAATGTAGAGTAGTACCCTATCTGCGTTCGGCTCAAATCAAATGCTTCGCGCACAAAAGGAAGCAAGGCAAGAAACCCATTATGAACCAGGCTGGCTGCAAAGTAGGGAAAAGAAAATACAATAAGAAGTTTCCACAAACTCATATTTTCTCTTTGCTCCATAGTTAAATCCTTTATTGCATATTAAGGGTCAGGCAAGTAGATGATCGAGCCCTGTTCCTTATCACTAACCCTACCGGGATTAAATTTAACAGCCTAATTTTTCTCTTTTAAGGTAACCCCTTTATCGGCCAGTTGATCGATAAACATATCCAGGTTTAATTCATTTAATTTTTCTGTGGTTGGCATACCTGTTTCAACATCCCAGCCTCTTTCATGATAATATTCATTAAGCATCGGTTCTAATTCCAGCACCGATCCGGCAGAGGGGCCGCATTCTTCAGGCAAAGGTTCTTCAGTAAAACGCTTAGGTAATGTGTCATCTTCTTTTCTGGTACCGGCCAGAACATTATAGATACGTTCTACGTTGCATATTCTCTCGCCAATTTTTTGAATGTCTTCCGGGGTGCAATTTTCTCCCGTTAACGCATTATATATATCCGCAATTCCTTTGAAGTCTAATGTTTCCATTGATACCATTGTATTTTTACACATATTAAAAGAATCTGAGATGGCGCACCATTCTTCAAAATACTTGACTACCATACCCTTACCTTTCCAGGCTAATCGGTCCGCCGTTTCTGCAACACCAAATTTTTCAATCCCCTTTTGCGGATCTCCAAGTGTTTCAAAAAATGGATCGGAGCGCACATGGTCCGCTCCCCTGGAAGCCACAGAATTTCCCAAACCATAAGCTTTAATACCTCTGGGTTCTCCCAAAAATACATCCAACCCCTTTCCGTGCATGGCGTACGGTCTTGATGCTTCACCAAAATTTTCAACTGCAGTTAGTATGCCGTCGGCCAAAAGATCACCGAAACCTTCCCGGTTTCCAATTTGTTCCAGTAGTTCTAGTATAGCATCCCCGTTACCCCAGTAAAGGTCTAAACCTCCGGTAAACTCTTGATCAATTATACCCTTTTCATAGCATTCCATGGAAAATGAGATCAAGCCTGAAGCTGTAATGGAATCTAACCCATAATCTGTACACAGCTCATGACATTTTAGTGCCAGGGCAAGATCTTTATTGTAAACTCTTGAGGTAAAACCGGCTAAGGTTTCAAATTCAGGTCCTTCACCGCTTATCCCTTTAAATCTTCCGTCCGGGACCCGGTAATAGCGGCTGCATGGTATGATACAGCCAAAACACCCCTTGTTTTTAATATTGTATTGTAGAGCGAGACTTTCACCGCTTACCTCTTCAGCAAAGGGGAAGTAACCGGTTTGGTTATTTTTTGTATTCAACTGGCCGGTTGCATTTAATGAATTTGTCAGATGGGTTGTCCCAACCATTAATCGTTTTTCAAACTCTAAATGGCTCTTTATTATATTGTTCAGATCCTCCACTTTACGGTTAAAATCATCGAAGTCATAAGGCTTTATAGCGTTATTTCCTTTAACAGCAATCGCCTTAACATTTTTGGAGGACATAACAGTGCCCATGCCTGTTCTTCCGTTAGCTCTTACAATATTTGAAAACAAGCCTGCAAATTTAACCCCTTTATCGGCACCAATACCGGTACAAACGACCTGGATATCTAAATCATCCAATTCATCCCTGATCATTCCATGAACTGTTTTAGGAGTCTTCCCCCAAAGGTGTCCTGCATCTTTAATCTCTACTTTGTCATCTTCAATATAAATATAAACAGGTAAATCAGCAGACCCTTCAATGATAAGCTGATCATAACCTGCATATTTTAATTCTGTACCCCAGTGCCCTCCTGCGTTAGAGTCTCCTAGAATTCCTGTCAAAGGTGATTTTGCACTGACATTAAACCTCTGACCCGGAATGTTTGTGCCATTTGTGGGACCAACGCCAAAGATGAGTTTATTTTTCGGCCCCATCGCATCAACATCAGGAGGAACTTCCAGAAGCAACCTGATCATGTTAAATCCGCGGGCACCCATAAACTTAAGTTTCCATTCTTCTGGCAACTCTTCTACAACAGCCGTTTTATCAGTAACATTTATCCTTAAAACTTTGTTTGTATATGGACCATAAACGTGCATCCTGTTAACCTCCTTTGTTGATTATTTAACAGCCTGCTTATTAATAAATCTTTTTGATTCCTTTTCAGCTAAATTAATTCTTTTTTTTTCAACGACAGCATTAGTATCCTTGTAATCTACTGCACCCACAGGGCATACCTCAGCGCATTTTGGCGCTCCATCGCAAAGGTCACATATTAAAGGAAATTCATCTGAATCCAAAATTATTGCTCCGAAAGGACAGGCTTCTGCACATATGCCACAACCAATACATTTTTCACTATTAAGCAGGGTTGCATTAGTCATTTCATTTTTCGACAACGCGCCAACAGGACATTCATTAATACAAGGGGCTTTCTTGCATTGTTTGCATACAACAGGGGTATCTGTGCCAATATCCTCAAGTTTTATAATTTTTATCCTGGAGTTTACTGTAGAGTAGCTTTGATAATGTCCCCCTGAACACGCCACCATACAGGCCTGACAGCCTGTGCATTTTTTCGAATCTGTAATTAGCTTTTTCATTTATTGCAAAACCTCCTTTACTAAGCCACAATCATACTTTTATTACCAAACCCTTTATCCTCCAGTGAACCGGTAAAAAAACTTGATAACATTGTTTTTGCCAAGTTTAATGTCATTAATTTTATTAATGGGGATTAGTTGAGGGGGGCTGTCATCTTTTTCAAATATTAGATTAAACTTTTCATTAATCTCTGGTAATATTTGGTAATTGTAATATTGATCAACTTTAATTAAAATATCCAAAATGGTTTCAACATTATCGTCAGCTTCTTTGAATTCCATACTCGTTTTTTTAGTTATATTACTTAATGTTCCGGCTAAAAATATTTTAACATGTTTCATAGGTTGCTCCTTAACAATAGCCGCGGATTAATGTAGTTATACCTTAGCCCTCGCGGATTAAAGATCTGTCAATTAAGAAACATTTTGTTTTTTGAAATCTGAAAACAGCAGAACTATAAAAAGTAAACAGCGGCAATATGTATTAAGCAGTGTTTAAGTGCAGGTAATCACCGAAATGTTAAAAGCCATTACAGGACCAGAATCGGTTTGATCCAAGCAATTAACCCTCTTTTAGCGGCTCTTTCAACGGTGTCGGATAACCATACCCCGCCTTTTTGCATCTGCACTAATTTCTCCCTCACGCATGATGAGCTGCCCACCTTTTACTGTATAAACAGGCCAACCCCGCAGTTTTCTGCCTTCGAATAGGGAAAAATCTGAGCGGGAAAGCAGTTTTTGGGGATCTACGCGTACTGTTTTATTTAGATCCACGATGGCCAGGTCCGCATCACTACCCGGAAGAAGGGACCCTTTCGGAGGATAAAACCCAAAAATTTCAGCCGGGCGCAGGGAAGCAGCCTCGGCGAGACGCACCAGATCAATACGATCGCCGTTAACCCCTTCATGCAAAAGCGAAGGAAGATGCGTGGCCAAAGCCGGGTATCCGGGCATGGCTCCCCACATACCGTCTTCGATTTTCTTCTCTGCCAGGGTTATGGTAACATTGTCTGTCCCGATAGTATCAATCTGCCCCTCCCGTAAACCAGCCCAGAGGGCCTCTGTGTGCTCGCGGCTGCGAAACGGGGGCATCATTTTTGCCCGGGCATCCAGCGGGCTTCCGCTGTTATTGGTAAGATATGGAGATGTGGTTTCAGCATAAAGCGAATAATCTGCCGGAGCCCTCCGGCGGCTCTCCCTCACCACGTTAATGCTTTCCCGGGCCGAGAGATGGACCAGGTAAATACTCACCCCGTAACGCTCGGCCAGCAGCACAGCCCTTTTAACAGCTTCCTCTTCTACCAGGCTGGGCCGGGTCTCTTCCCAGGACTGCAGGTTGTTTTTTTCTTCCACAAGATTACGGGCTTTTTCAGTAGCTCTTTCGACCAGGTGTGAGTTTTCGGCATGAATAGCAATGGTGACATCGGGATAGGCCTGCACCTTTTCAAAAACATCCAGGATCTGATTGTCGCTCATGCTGGGGATAATACCGGGAATACCGCACATGTAGATTTTAAATGATTTAATTTTCAACTCCTCGACATAAGAGGGTATTTCTGCAACCTGCTCCGGTTTTGTAATTACAAAGTGGGGATAAATATCAATGTAACTGTTTTTCTCAACCAGCTCAACAAATTGCGGAAAATAATCAAAATAAGATCTGTCGGTATTAAGAAAACAGCCCACTGTAGTAACCCCGCCTACAAGCGCTGATGCCGACTCGCGGGCAATCTCATCACCAAGTTCACCGAAGAGACCCAGGTGAATGTGGGGATCAACGATACCAGGCAGCACGTAAAGGCCTGCCGCATCAATAATATTATCTCCTCTTGCCTTGCCACTGGCAGTAACCGCTTTTATCTTGCTCCCGTAAATCTCCAGGTCACCCTGCATTATACCCAGGCGCGGGATCACCAGATTTCCGTTTTTAATAGTTAGATCTACAGGCCCGCTTTCCTGAGTTTCCGCCTCCGGCGAGCGCCATGTAGTAGTCCGCCTCTGTACTACTTCTGCCAGGCTGCTTTCTCCGCTGCCAGATTTAAGCGTTTGCAAGTCCTGTTTAATCTGGGACAACTCAGTCTTAAATTTTTCAAGATCATCAGGGGATTTATCCGTTTTCACATGGGGCGAATCCTCACCTTTGTTGTCTTGCAGGTGTGATCTGTGCTTTTCACTTATACTATCCCGAAGCGCCTCTTTTTCCGGGCCTGCCTTTTTTATTTCTATATTCAACTGGTCTGCCTTTTCCCGGGCAATATCTGTTACAACATCACTCTCTTCTACAAGGAATTGAGTTTTGCCCATCCCGGCGACCATCTCTATATCCAAAGCGGTAATAATTCTCCTGGGCAAGCTGCTTCCTCCTCCAACATAATTCTTTAGGGCTCAGGATCTACGCAGATTTTCAACAGCGTTGTGTGCGGCATCCATTGCCGTTTTGACCAAGGATTCGTCCCCGGATAGATACAAGCGGCCATAGCGTCCCACCGGATCAAAATGAACGATCTTGATCTCGGCATTTTTTTCCGCTTCATTAACGGCATGAGTAATATAAACTGCAGGCTCTACCTCCATGATACAAAGGGATTCGGAAGGAACGACCAGGGATCCCTGCCGGAAACGGTTGAAAAGCTGTGCCTGATAAGGATTTATATTATTTATAATCTTTGAGGAAACCACCTGGGGTAATATTTTATTTTTTTCACTCAAGTTGTAGCGACTAAGGATAGAGTGGCCCGCCTCCAGGACTCCTTCAACCGAAAAGGAATGCAGTTCAATCATACCAAATTCCCTCTCCACGTCCTGAAAACCTGATTTGGCTTCCCCGCTTTTCAGGGCAATATCCAACATGCCGTAAACCTCAGATCCCGGAGCTACCTCCAGAAACAACTGGGACATCCCGGCCAGAGGGATATCTCCCCGGGAAACTGTTCCCAAGAAAGCGGCATACTGGGGCTGCATGCGATCGATAAATACATAAGTCCTCAGTTCAATGTTTTCTCCCAAAAATTTTCCTCCTTACTTGGCAAAGTCTACATCGTCTAGAATGGCTACAATAGTGGCATCAACCGGAGGTGTGCTTTCCGCATCAGCCCGATTCGAAAGAAGGCGGGCTGCTCCGCCCCTGGCCACGCATACAATGCTCCCCCTGCCTGAGCCCAGTATATCGACAGCTACAAAAGGTTCTCCTGAAACCTTCTCTTTCAACGGAGAGTACTGCTGTACCAGCGCCATTTTATAACCGGAGAGCCGGCTATCCTTGATTGTGGATACAACAGAACCCATCACTTTTGCAATTATCACGGTACCCACTCCTCCTTATTACATGCGACCCACAAGAATAGTAACCCGCTAGTTTATGTGGATCTTATTTATCACAGGATCTCGGCCAGGCGGTTCATAACCTCTTCGATATTGTCTTTTGTGGTATAAAAATGAGGGGCCACACGAATGGCATTGCCCCGTGCCGAGGCTATGATGTTTTTTGCCTTTAATGCTTCTTCAACATCATGTGAATCCCCCTCAACTTTAAAAGCTGTTGTTGCTCCTTTTTTCTTTTCATCCACGGGACTGAGAAGTTCCAATCCTCGTTCCAGGGCCAGATCCCTGGTAAAAGCCGAGAGCATTTCAATGCGCCGTTCAATCTGATTCGAACCTACTTCATTAATAATTTCCATCCCCGCTCGCGCAGCAAAAGCAGCCAGAACCGGAGGTGTCCCTGTATCGAAACGCCGGGTATCTGAAGCATAGTCCAGGTAGCGAATCTGAAAAGAAAATGGATTTTCCTGTCCGAACCAACCGGTGACAGCCGGCTTTAAGTGAGGAGCAACATCATGCTTCACATATATAAAAGCAATTCCGGGTATCCCCAGCAGGTACTTAAGGTTGCCAGCCGCCAGAATATCAATATCCATGGCTTTAACATCCACCGGCACGGTACCCAGGGATTGGTAGGCATCCACATAAAAAAGCGAGCCTTTGTCGTGGACTATGCGGGCAATATCTTTCAGATCCTGCTTGAAACCGTTCTGGTAATAAACATGGGTGGCTGAAGTAAGGACCGTATCTTCATCAATAAGACGTTCATAGTCCTCCAGGCGGATCTCACCATTTCGAACAGGAACAAAGTCTACCTTGTAGCCATATTTCTGGCTGGCCAACCATACATGGCCCACTGTAGGAAATTCTGCCTCCGTAATAAGAATGCGGCGTCGGGCTCCCTGCGGATCCAACGAACTTGCAATGGAAGCCGTAGCCTCGGAAACGGAAGTTGAAATGGCAACCTCGTCGGGATCAGCGTTGATCAGGCGGGCAAATTCATGCTTGGCCTTAACTGTCTCCTCGATCCAGTAATCCCAGTCCATCCCTGTAGTCAGCCAGCTGTCCAGGTAATTTTCTATACCTTTGCGCACCCGTAAAGACTGGGGCGCCTGCGAACAATTGGCCACATGTATAATGTTTTGCAAAATCGGAAACTCTTTCTGCCAGCCCCGGGCGAAATCTTCGGAAAGCACATCGCCTTCATGTGGCGTCGCCGGCAAATCTTCTTTGATAGCTTTGCTTCCCACCGGTTCGCCACTCGCCGTGGAACGGCCGTCTTTTCTTACCAGCGAGATCCCCAAACGCTGCATGTTTTCTTCTGCCACAGCAGTTACGATATCGTCCAGGCCTACTTCAATAACATTTCTGCCTTCTTCGTTGCATATTTCAACGTCCCAGGCTGTGATAATTTTTTTCATGGCAAATTGAAGCCTTCCCTCCTTTCAAAAGAGCAGTCTTTTTTGCAGGATATTACGCTGCAAACATTCCACATTGAGCAAATGAAGTTAAGTATTACTCCTCGCTCTTTTGCAGGACAAAAGCTTCAATCTCCGCATTGGGGCGGGGGATTACATGAACTGAAACAACTTCGCCGACACGTTTGGCAGCAGAAGCACCAGCGTCCACAGCCGCCTTCACTGCACCCACATCACCTTCTGCAATAACAGTAATGTAGCCGGCCCCGATATTTTCTTTTCCAACCAACTGCACATTTGCCGCTTTCACCATGGCATCCGCAGCTTCAATCGCTGCCACCAGGCCTTTCGTCTCGATCAATCCCAATGACTTCACTTTATACAAACCTCCTTAGCTTGAGCATAATAAATTATTTAACTACATTCTATTGCAGTTTGTTAAATGATTCTGTAAAATATACTACAAAAGCAGGAAATTGAGTTAGCTCTGTCGAAGTTATAAAGTTCAGGTTCTTAATAACAGATAAATATTGTTTCTTATCATAAAACACCTCCAGTGAGCAAGCCGTGATTTCTCGTTAAGAAAAGTTATTACAAATACAGGGAGATTTTATCATGACTGATACTCATAATCAAATAAATAAATCCTTGGAGGAAACCCCCAATCACTCCCCCTGGTACTGCCGTATTCATACACCATGGGCCTCTTTATTCGAGGACTGCAGACAACTTGTCGTGAAAAAAAACCAGATCATTTACAACCAGGAAGACATTAATAAATATGTCTACTACACTCATGAAGGCAGGATCCGTTTGTCAATCTTTAATCTAGAAGGAAATGAAAAGCACCTGGTGATAATCAATCCTGGAAACATTTTCGGCTCAATTTTCGACAAGGAGAGCGTCCGCACACTGACGACCGCCACAGCTTCAGCAGATAGTATTCTGTACTATATGCACAGCGACCTCTTTTCCCAAATGATCCTCAAAAACCCCAAGCTTAGCGAACGCCTGCTGCTTGATCTCATACAGATGCAGCACATTCTGATCACCCATATTAAAGACATCTCTTTTCTGAGCGCACAGGAACTGATCATTAACCATCTCTTCCATTTAGCCAACAACTACGGTGTTGAAACAGCACAGGGGCGAAAAATAACGATTCGTTTTACTCACCAGGAAATGGCCGACCTGACTGGCACCTGCCGTGTTACTGTTTCAAAAATCATGAAATCCTTGAATAAATCAGGAGCCGTCCAAAAAATTGACGGGTTTATACATCTCCTGGATGAAGACTATTTAAAGCAAATGCTCTGTAAATAATCATAACGAGCCCTGATTTGTTTATTATCCTCCCCTTTTTAACATCGAAACAAAAACTGTAAATTCCAGGTTTACAACTACGACAATGCTTACATCTTTTCAGTAAAGCATGATCAGTATTTATTTTTCTTTACACCCATTT
The DNA here is from genome assembly GCA_007130825.1 of Syntrophomonadaceae bacterium. Taxonomy (GTDB): domain Bacteria; phylum Bacillota; class Dethiobacteria; order DTU022; family DTU022; genus B1SED10-74M. The sequence goes on from SLRT01000008.1 coordinate 9,922, forward strand.
TGACATAATTTTAATAACATGTTTAAAACAGATCTGCCAAATCCCGTGCCACATCGTCCAGCCCCAGCTTTCTTAAAAGGCGTTCGGAAGGCATACTAGTCTTCGGATCATAATCCCGAGCTTCGTACCATTCCTCCAGCATGGGTTTAAGATCTACCACCTGGCCGGCCGAAGGTCCGGAATCTGCAGGCAGCGGCTCGTTTAGAAAACGTTGGGGCAATGTATTATCCTCTGCCCGTACCCCCATGCGGCTGTTAAAAGCCATTTCTACAGCAAAGATACGTGCCGCCACCTCCCGGATCTCTTCCGGCGTATAATCAAAACCGGTGATAGCGTTCAGGTATTCATGAACTTCATCCATAAAGAGCAGTTCCATGCAAACCATGCTATTCTTGCAAACATCCATGGCATCTGAAATGCCGCACCAGTCCTGGAATTCAGCCAACAGAATACCTTTGCCTTTTTCCTCCATGCGCAGGGCAGTTTCCGGATACCCATAGCGCCGCTCACCTTCTTCCGTGTCATCCGACATCTCGAAGAAGGGCTCGCCCCGCAGATGGTCCGCTCCCCGGGTGGCAGTGGCAAAACACAGGGCATAACCTTTCATCCCTCTCGGTTCTGCTTGAATAATTTCCAGCCCTTTGACCTGCATGGCATATTCCATGGAACCCCGGCCCAGTTTTTCCGCCGCTGAACGCACTCCGTCGGCCAGCAAATCGCCCCACCCTTCACGGCGGGCGATCATATGTATCAACTCGATAACAGTATCCATCTTGCCCCACTGCAGATCCAGGCCCACTTCTTCCCGAGTGACAATGCCGAGATCCATCAGTTCCATGGTCCAGGAAATAACTTCCGAGGTGGTGATGGCGTCCATCCCCAGCCGGTTACAGAGATCGTTACACTTAAGAATTGCCGCAAGGTTAGCATTAAAAATCCTCGAGCCAAACCCCGCCATGGCTTCGTACTCAGGGCCCTCTCCACAAAGTCCTGCAAAGTCCTTCTCCGGCGGAACAACATACCACCGGGAACAATGCAAAGGACAACCGTGACATGATTTGCCCTTCTTGTTGTATTCCAGGGCCAGGGTTTCTCCACTCATTTCATTCGCATCTGGGAAATAACCGCTTTGAAAATGCTTTGTGACCAGGTAGCCCCCCTGGTTTAGTGGATTCACATTGCGCGGCGTGCCCAAAGTAGAGCGTGATTCGTAATCAGGATGTTCCAGCATTCGTTTGAGTATCTTTTTATTCCACTCCTGGTACTTGTGCGGATCGGCCACCGTAACACTGCCCGTACCCCGCACTGCAACAGCTTTGAGGTTTTTAGAGGCCATAAGCGACCCCATTCCTGTGCGGGCAGCTGCCCTCACCAGGTTGCAAAATACTCCACCAAACCGCACACCGTTCTCAGCTGCCGGGCCACAGCAAGCAATCTGCACATTATTATCACCCAGCTCTTTCCTGATTTCTACATGGGTTTCCCAGGTATCTTTACCCTGAACATTCTTGCCGTCCCGGATCTCTACTTTATCATCATCAACCCACAAGTATACCGGCTTATCAGCCTTCCCGGTAATGACAATCTGGTCATAACCGGCATATTTTATTTCACTGCCAAAATGTCCGCCGGCATTAGCATCACCCAGGATACCGGTCTGCGGAGAGCGGCCACTTACATTCCAGCGCGAACCAAGGTAACTGTTTGTTCCATTGACTGGTCCCACCCCGAAGATCACTACATTATCTGCATCAAGGGGATCTGACTGGGGATTTACGCGGTCATAAAGGGTCTTCATGTTCAATCCCCGGCCGCCAATAAACTGCCTGGCTGCAGTCATATCCAAGGGAATCTTTTCAATTTTGCCAGTGGAAAGATCCACATTTAGGACCTGTCCGGCATAACCGTAATAAGTACTCATCAGTTTTTTACCCCCCACTGTTCTAAAACTTTCTTCATTTTCCGCCGAGCAAATGCAACCTGCTTTTCTTTAGCCACAGCGTTCATGCTTTTCAGGCTGGCGCCGCCATCATCTTCAGCCACTATAATTGCGGCAACCGGGCACTCCTGCACACATTGGGGTGATCCTCCACACAGGTCGCAGATAATAGATTTCTTCTTTTCACTATGCAGAGTAGCCGCGCCATAAGGGCAGGCTTTGACACAATTCCCGCAGCCGGTGCATAATTCTTGGTTGACCCGCATCGACCCATTATCTTGATTTTTCGAGATGGCACCAACAGGACAGGCATTTTCACACGGCGTGGCTGGACACTGCTGACACATCAACGGGTGATCAATACCCAATTCTTCGATTTTGGATACATGGACCCTTGCATTGTATGAGCCATAGACTCCTTCATGGGCAAAGGTGCATGCCATTTCGCAAAGACGACAACCAACGCATCTTTCACCAATTATTTCCAGTTTCATTAACTCACCTCTTACTGTTTTATATAGTAAATCTAGTAACACCAAAACATAAATAACCTTGAAACCTACAGTCCAATTTTACAAAAGTGTTATATACGATTGTCTGTTTTAAAGAAAGCCTAACTACCTTTTAGTGTTATTCCGAATTGGAACACATGAGTTTGGATATTCGGGACTCTATTTAAACAGCTGAGTAATAACACAAAGCATAATTTAATGGGTAGCATGCTTTTTATTCCTTTCGATATACAATTTGTAGGCTATTTCCCGCATTGCAATTACTATAATAATCAGAAACCCGCCAAAGAAAGCGTAATAGTTATCCAGTAAAATAAGAACGGAAGCGCCTCCGAGCAGGAAACGTTCCAAAATATTGACCTTCCTGAACATGTATCCCTGGATTGCCCAGGTAAATCCAATTAAACTAGCAAGAGTAATTATCGCACGGTAGGCGATATCCAGGGGTCCACCCTGTAGTAAAAGCAATTCCGGATAATAGATAAAAGCAAACGCCAGTAAAAAAGTCGGCACGCTGAAAGAAAAAGCTTTCCATGCTGTAGGCCAAAATTCGGACTTGGCCACCCCCGCAGCAACCATTGCCACTACGGCAATGGGCGGTGTAGAGCCGGCTTTTACGGCACCATATAAAAGAAATAAATGAGCTGCCAGCAAAGGTATGCCTACCTCAACAATAGCCGGGGCCACAAAGAGGGCGACCAATAAATAAGCGATGGGTGTAGGCATCCCCATCCCCAGCAATATGCACAAAGCCAACCCCATTAAAAGAAGGAGAAAAACATTCCCACCGGCTGTTTGTATCAAAATCCCAGTAAGCCTTGCCCCCAAACCAGTGATTACAAAAGCCTGCTGGACCAAACCAATCCCCGCTACCAAACCGATAAGATTGCCCACATTTCGTGATCCTTTATCAAAGGATTGCAAGGTGTTTGTCACTTTATCTTTCCATGGAAGCCGGAATTGTGTAACCAAAAGTGTCGTAAATATTGCCAGCATACCCGCATACATGGGGGTCATACGAATTACAATTATTGTATAAAAAGCCACCAGCAACGGCAGCAATTTATGACCTTCCTTTTTAAATACATCGGAAAAAGAGCCTCTTTCCTCTTTCGATAAACCTCTTAGACCATTCTTGGCCGCTTCTATATCCACAAGGACAAAGCTGTAAAAATAGTACAATACTGCCGGGATAATGGCTGCAACAACCACTTCTGTATAAGGGATTTGCGTTAATTGGGCCATTAGAAAGGCAGAAGCCCCCATAATCGGCGGCAGATACTGCCCCCCTTCAGAAGCAAGGCACTCAATGGCCGCAGCAACCTTTTTTTTGAACCCCGTTTTAATCATCAAGGGGATGGTAAACGAGCCGGTTACAACCACATTTGCCGTTGAATTGCCCATAACAGAGCCGATCAAAGAGCTGGCAATAAGGGATGTTTTTGCCGAACCCCCTCTTAATCCACCAACAAGTGAATTGGCAAACCGGATAAAAAAATCCCCCACGCCTGTAGTATCCATTACGCTGCCAAACAAAATAAACATATATAAGATACCGGATGCAACTGCTACTCCTACACCAAATATACCTTCACTTGTGAAGGCCGTTAAATAGACCATGCGGTGTAACTGCAGTCCTGGATGCTGCAGAATACCTGGTAAATAATTTCCAAACAACGTATATAATACAGAAACTACAACAATAACAAAAAAAGGCATGCTGGCGCGGCGTGTTGCTTCCATCACTACCAGGATGAGCAAAATACCCAAACCGACTTCCCAGTTCTCAAACCGTGCTCCACCGGCAGCATACAAGATTCTTTCATAAAAAAAGAAAACATAGCCCAAAGAAAGGAGTGTAGCGATTACAAAAAAGGAGTCGATCAGCTTGGCATAGAGACGTTCTCCTAATGGTTTTATGGAAGAAAAATACATGACCAGCATCACAGCCAAAAAGAAAGAGCGATGGACCATCATCACCCGGTAACCCCAAATGGTTGTATACAGGATATACAAAGCCAGGAGTATCCCCAAAACCGTTGTGATCTTTTCTTTTGTGTCATTGCTTAAAAAAGGCAGCATCAAGAATCCCTTCCCAATTTATAACATAAAGAAGGAGGGGGAGATAGAAGTTCAGTCTATCTCCCCATTACTTACTGATAAACTTAATCCTTACTTAAGCCCGATTTCCTGGTAATATCTTTCTGCTCCGGGGTGCATGGGTACTTGCGATTCTGTAAACGCATGTTCTTCCACACTTAAACCATGAAAAGCGCCGCTTTCTTCCTGCAACACATCCATATTCTCCCAAAACAGCTTAGTAAATTCATAAACCACTTCTTCATCCACGTCTTCATGGGCAACTATTGAAGCACCAGCAGCCCAAGTAAGAACATCTTCATCCTGCCCCGGATAAGTATCGGCAGGAAATCCGGCTCTTAACAGTAAACCGTCAGCGAGTTCGTTGAATTTATCAAAATCTTCCTCCGGTATACTGATAAACTTCACATCAGCGGTAGTAGCCAATTCAGTTATATTCCCCTGTGGAACTGTCGCCTGGTTGAAAGTGCCGTCAATCCTTCCATCCCGGAGGGCGTCTAAAGCCGAATCGGTATCAAGCTCAAATTTATCTATATCTTGATCATAGTCAACATCAATCGCTTCCATCAAAATATCGACGAGTGTGCGGGAAAACTGGGCCGGCACACCCACATTAATGGACTTGCCGTGGATGTCTTCCAGTTCTTCGATTCCCGAATCTTCACGCACTATAATGTGCCCTACACCCATGAGAAAGGTTGTAACTCGCCGTAAACTGGGATGCTCTTCATCATACTCTCCTTCACCAAAATAGGCATCATGTATATCCATTTCCATCATCATCCCAAACTCGGCTGATCCATCTTCGACCATAATATGGTTTTCTCCAAAACCGGCCGTTACCATTGTTGACAGCTCAAATAAATCTTGTTCGCGGTTTAAAATGTTTCCTATGGTAGCGCCTGCTGTATATGCTCCAGACCCCGAGCCGGCAGCTGCTATCGCAATTGATTGTGTTTCGACAACTTCTTCCTCTTCCGGCTCTTCTGGTTCTTCAACCTCTTCTTCTGGTTCACAGCCCAGCATGACAAAAGTTAACAAACTGACAACACAAATTAAAGCCAACATTCTTTTCATTTAATTTACCTCCTTAAATTTTCGCTTCGACCCCGTAACTTCTAAAAAACCAACTCTTAATCGAAAAATGATTAAGCATCTCACCTCCTCTAATATGTATAGTTTTTCCAGGTTGAAGTTCGCAATATATTATTGTTTTTATCACATGCTATACTATGTCACTTATTTTTTCTGTAAACTGTTTTACAAAAAAGCGTTGGATGAAAAGTATTTCTACAAAAACATTAGCGGTATTATTTATTACTGCTAAGTTGTTTCATCTTTTACCCTAACCCGGACAAGCCGGTGCCATAAAAGTTGGATTTCAAAATGACCCCTAATAAACGTAGTGTACATCGGCATTTGCGGGATCGCTCAAAAAAGTCTTGCCAAAAATGCGCAGCACTTCATACCAGCCTAAATAATAAAAACATATTACTAATTATTTTATCTCCACCCGGTAACACAAGATATTGACCTGCCGAATAAGTACTGCATTTGAAAAACCATACTCACTTATTAGGCAAAAATATCAGGCATAACTGCCTTATGAGCGAGTAAGGCAGTTATGCCTGATATTAACCGCCGGCAAAAATGTAATTAAAAATGACCCGGTCCCCATCTTGTAATTGAGTATCGTGTTTATCTATATTCAGGATGTTTAGGGTTTTGCCGTCCCTTTGCACATAAATGTTATATCCTTTCTGCAGATAATCCTGAACAGCTGGACCGTGTTTTTCTTTTAGTACCTCCACCAGTTCCGCCACGGTGATCCTTTCTGCCTCGAAATTAATCTCTTCTGTATGTAAATTCAACTTTACACTCAACATACCAAAATACTTAATATCTAATTTACCCACTTCGCACACCTCAGCACCATATTAGAATCAAAAAACGCTCACTTCGTGCCAGCCCTTTAAAATTTAATTATGTCCTATTTTTTACCTAATGAAAGATGATAATAACAATATAACATCCCAGTAAAGGTAAGACAACACGCAGATGGGCAGGTTAACTCCCCCCGCTCATTAGTACGGTTATGTTTTATTTTCTACGTCTGCTTCAATTCCAGTCCACTGCGGCGCTGGTTTATCGCTGTCAGCAGTTTATCAGCCCCCGCCTCGGGATCAGGTGATGACATCTCAATTATTGCCATCGAAAACCAGGCATGCTTCTATTTCAGGCAGTGAAGATAACAGGTAAATAAGGTTAACCGGGTAAAAGAAATAGAAAACAAGAAATTATTATCACGCAGCCTGCTTTTACCCTGTTCTGATTTTCCTGTGCTTGCCTTTAAACTCCCTTGAAGCGGGCTTTCCGCCTTTCCAAAAATGACTTTATTCCTTCCTGGGCATCATCACTGGCCATGATCGGCTGCAGGTCCGGCAACAAGCGTGAAGCAGACTTTTCCACTCCTGCGGTAACAGCTAAGCGGGCTGAGTGCAGTGATGCCTGCACGCCCAATGGAGCCTGTTCGCTGATCCGTTCGGCAATTGCCAGAGCACGATCATACTGACGACCCGGTGCAGTTACCTCCTGAACCAGGCCCATCCGGTATGCCTCTTCAGCAGTTATCTCATCTCCCGTAAGCAGGTAGCGCATAGCATTTCCCCATCCCAGTTCATGGGGCAAACGTATTGTAGCTCCGCCAACCGGATAAATGCCCCGTTTAACTTCTATCTGGCCAAAACGCGTATCTGAAGCTGCTACCCGCACTTCGGTGGCAAGCAACAATTCAAGGCCGATGGTGTAACAAATTCCCTGAACAGCCATCACCAGAGGTTTTGAAATCTTTCTATCCTCGTCAAGGCCAAAGGGATCACATAGCCCTTCGCCCAGCTCCGGGAAACGACCGCTACTGAATACTTCAATCCATTTAGCCATATCCAGGCCGGCAGTAAAATGCTTGCCGTGGGCAAAAATCAACCCACAGCGAAGGTGGTGAGTTGAATTAAGCTTACCCAGCCCCTCCGCTAACTGCATGTACATCTCCACATCGAAGGCATTCATCTTATCCGCCCGGTTAAGACCCAGCAGCAAAACATGTCCATTTTCCTCAACTGTTATTTTACCCATAGATCTTTTCACCTCAATATTTCAATCAGGCGCAGGCTAAAAAACCGTTGTCATCGAGCTCTTAAAATATTTATACATTCCCTTAGCCTGGACGAGCCAGTTCCATCAAAGTTAATTTCGAAAATGACCTCTGCTAAACTTAGTGTTCATGGGCGTTTACTGGATCGCTTAAAAAAGGCCTGCCAAATATGCGCAGCATTTCAGGATTAAGCCTAAACAGTTAGTCGCATTTATATTACTAGCTCCACCAGACATTGAAATTTCCTTCTTCCATACGCCGGTTTAAATATTTTTGAGCTGCTGCTTTATAAAATATCCTGGTAAAAGGCAGAAGCAGGGAAAAACCAACAATATCTGTGAGCAGGCCCGGGGTGAGAAGGAGGGCGCCCCCGACCAATATACAGGCTCCGTCAAACATTTGCTCGGCGGGAACTATCCCGGCTTCTAAATCCATTTGCATCCTGTAAAAAACCGCAAGACCCTGGTACTTGGCTAAAAAAACTCCCACAAAGCCGGTTGATGCAATAAGCAGAATTGTCGGTAGAGAACCAATAATACCGCCAACTTCGATAAGCACCCATATTTCAATAAGGGGAACAAGGGTAAACAATAAAAGAAACTTGATCATAGGTCACCTTTTTGCTGCAGAATTTCTAATGCTATTGTAACACTAATTATTGAAAACTATAAAAGACGCAACTCCGCAACGCAAAAGCCAATTATTTCAGGTAGTGAGTGCATTCTGACTGTTGATCCATATGGCGGTAGAACTCATGGAAATCAATACGGTAGTTGAATTCATCCTGCTCCTTATACCGCTGACCCTTGATATCGATATTCCTGATAATGAGCAGTTCTTCGTTGATATTGGAAGCTTGTAAAAGTTTCATTCCCGAGGGGGCCCAGACACCGCTTCCACCCCAGAAATATTCCCCGCTTTTTTGATGAACCCCCACCCAGTTGGCACCCAGGCTCCAAACCTGGTTGTAGGCGGCCTTAGAGCCGTTCATCAGGTCCCAAAGGAAACCATAGTAGTGGTCAGTGCGGGTGTTCATTTTAGAATATTCACGGACGGCTTCGGAATGCCAGGCTGCTATGGTAACTATGGCATCTACGCAATCGATAAAAGCGTATTGCCGGGCCAACTCGACGAAACAAAGATCATAACAGATCATAAAACCAAAACGCCCCCACTTAGTGTCCACGCTTAATCTTTTATCCGTTCCCTGCCGGAAAATAGCTCTTTCAACGGGGGTAAGAAAAACCTTGGCGTAAATATATTCTTCTTCCTGGTAATCTATACCCGGATTCAAAATATAAGTGGCATTGTAAAATTCTCCGTCTTTTTGCCGGCCATTGCCGTAGATGATATACTCCAGCTCACCGCGCCCTTCGGTTAAACTGTCCTTTACATTTTTCAGCCAGGATTGAATACGGCTGTTCTCGCCTTCAGCAATTAAATTTTTTACATCGTTGATATCCTTTGATTTCCATACGTAACCGGAGACAGCAAGCTCAGGGAAAATCAAGATATTTACCTTTTTCTCATGGGCCAAATTAATAATCTGTTCCATTTTTTTTAAGTTTTCCTGGACATTGGGATTACCATAGATGTTAGCCAACATAACAGTAGGCAGCGTTTCATCTTCTGAAAATACCCTCTCCACAACCCTGTAACTCATATCAAATTTCCTCCTACCGCAATATTGTATTAATATGCTCTTAAATGCCCTTATTTCTATTAAACTGCCAGCAGTCAAATCGTTAATTCTCTGCGTAAAATATATTAACATTTCAACAGTAATTTATTTTTACCTTCTTTGTTAATAAACATTATATTAACCACTCCAAATACAAGAAGTTTAGCTGTATACACAATATAGTTATAAAATATTTGCAAGCACCCTTATTGCTGATGAGACGGGAAAACATTCTCGAAACCCATGAGTACAACGGAGTCACGCTAATCAAGATGGGCCGGGACCTGGGCGGAAAAGTCCTTTACTGGGTTTCTGCATGCCTCATAAACAGCCTGCTTGTTGACACCGGCTGTAAGCACACGGCTGAAAAAATGGTCGCCTGTTTGCAAGACCGTGAAGTCAGCCAGAGCCTAATCACACACTACCATGAAGATCACATCGGAGGCTGCCTGATCCCTTCACCTATCAGATCCTGTCCGCAAATGAAATTAATACGGACATTTATGTTCTCCAGGTTATTGAAACCCCGGGGAAACAGCGAAGATCACGTAGTTTACATCGAGCCAAACAGGGGCTTGTGCTTTTCCGGCGATTTGTTTGTGTCTGAAAAAATTAAGGTTCTTTAGGTCGGAAGACGACATTAAAACTATTATGGGCTCCATGCAGAAACTTATTGACTCAGGGAGGGAACTAACCTTATTTACATCCCTCGGCAAGATTGTCCCCAACGGCAGGGAAGCAATGCATCTATTTCATGACCATATAACAGGTTTAGAACATCAGGTTAAATATTTCAAGCAGAAAGGTTTATCTGAAGATGAAATCGTCACGCAAATATTCGGGCGTGAAAGTTCACTGGCTGAACTGACAAATGTCCAGCTAACTGCTAAAAACTTAATATGCTCACTGCTCTAAAGATTACTTATATAAACCCTTAAAAAAGCAACTACTTAACCCAGGGCTGTAAACAAAAGTGAAACGAAACAAGTGACATCTTCTAAACCCAGCCACGAAGGAGCATGGTTTCAGCAATTCTTTTAACGGCAACCATGTAAGCAGCCTTGCGCAAATTTACTTTATGCTTCTCCGAAGAATTGAGCACGGAATGATAAGCGGTAGTTAATTGTTTCTTTAGTCGTTCAAAAACTTCAGCTTCATCCCAGTAGTACATGCTAAAATTCTGGACCATTTCCAGATAAGAAACCGTCACTCCGCCGGCATTGCATAAAAAGTCCGGCAAAACCTGAACGCCTTTCTCAAACAGGATATCGTCAGCTTCCGGTGTAATGGGGCCATTGGCAAGCTCGGCTACCACGCGGGCTTTTATGGAAGAAGCATTGTCCCCTGTGATCACGTTTTCCAGGGCGCTGGGGCATAAAATATCGGCATCGAGGCTGAACAGGTCCTCGTTGGAAATGGGCTCGCTGCCCGGAAAACCGGCTACCGACCCGGTTTTTTTCTTATGATAGAATACTTCCAGGGGGTTAAGGCCTTCCTTTTTATATATACCACCACTTTGATCGTTAACAGCAACAATCGTGCTGCCAAAAATATCATCAGCCAGGTAAGCGAGGTTGAAACCGACATTGCCATAGCCCTGTATGGCCAGGGTGGATTTTCTTAAGTCCATACCATAAGTACGGGCGGCTTCTTCAATTACATAAAGGCCTCCCCTGGCAGTGGCAATATCCCTGCCGACTGAACCTCCCACAGCCACGGGTTTACCGGTTATGACCCCGAACTGGTTTTTCCCGGTAATTCTCGAATACTCGTCCATCATCCAGGTCATGATCTGGGGGTTGGTATAGACATCAGGAGCCGGAATATCTTTATCCGGGCCAATTAATTGCCATATTTTTTCAACATATCCCCGGCTTAATCGCTCCAGTTCTCCTGCCGACATCTCCCTGGGATTGCAAATGATCCCACCCTTTGCCCCTCCCAGGGGAAGGTCAAGCAAAGAACACTTCCAGGTCATCCAACCGGCGAGGGCCCTGATCGTATCTATAGTTTCATTTGGATGAAAACGGATACCGCCCTTTGTCGGACCTAAAACATCGTTATACTGGACCCGGAAACCCTTAAACACATTCAATGTCCCGTCGTCCATGCGCACCGGGATCGAAACATGTAACTCGCGCATCGGGTTGCGAATTATTTCGTGAATATCAGCAGGCAGGTTGAGAAGAGCTGCGCAGATATCACACTGTTTCTGCATATTTGTAAAGGGATTCTCAGTATGAACTTCCGTCTTCCTGACCTTTCCCGGTCTGGACACCTCCACCCACTCCTCTTAAAATATAATCAGAACGATAATTATTGGGTTTGCAGAAAAATTAATTATTACTATAACTTACTGCCAGTATGTTTGTCAAAATTATTTTTGCAAGATAAATTTGTGGATGTGATCACTATCCTGCGAGGAAGAGGATCATTATGTTGACCTCCGATATATTTACGGACTGACTTCGGCCTGGAGGATCAGGGTGTTCGATACAGGGGTTTTGATATCATCTTCTTCAGACAAATAACCATGGATGTCAAACTGAAAATCTATTGCCTCGGTGGGGGTAATCCTAAACCAGATCAAACGTGTCATCCCTTTTTCAAAATCAGCGCCTTCCGGAGGACCGAAATCAATAGCAAGCTGTTCATTTTCATCTTCGATGATCACTTTTACTTTTTCTTCCGGAATCTCTTCCAGCGGGTACCATATTTCTTCCCGGGGATCAAGCCATTCCAATTCCAGCTGGTCTGGGATACCGCTTCCCAGGTATCTTACCCCTTCCAGTTCTTTATTTGAGGTTGCACTAAGGGGTAAAACATAACTTTCATTAATTTCCCAGGTCACCTGCAGGGTGTCTTCATCAGTTCGTGTCACATCCAACCCCTGAGGTTCTCTTGGCAGTTCTTTAAAGGCGGTCACCTCATCCGCTATGCCCCAACTCATCGTGAGATACTGCGGTATAGCTTCTTCTTCGCAACTCGCAAAAACAAGGCCGACAGTTATAATTTTTAGCGCAAACAGCAAAATCTTACCTTTTTTAATCATGTATATCTCCTCCAATCCTATTTTTCCAAATCCAGAGAAAAACCGTTCCCCCGAGGATCAATACAAAGGAAACCACCTGGGCCGGGGTAACAGGGCCAATCAAATCCTCGCTCACCCGGAAAAACTCAACCATAAACCGGTAACTGCCATGGAGGATTAAAAACCAGGCAAATGTAAGACCACCCGGGGTTACATACCTGGAAATATTTTTCCTGTTTATATTTAGCAAAACCAGGAATATGATCAGAGCAGCAGAAAAAGCATAGAGCTGTGTAGGATGGCGCACAAAAGAATCCACGGCAGGATAAACCATTCCCCAGGGCAAGGCGGTGACCTGACCGTAACAGCAACCGTTCAGGAAACAACCCAGTCTGCCGATCCCGTACGCCAGGACAATATATGGGATTGATAAATCAAGGAGCTTGCCCAGAGGCATTCGGCGGTAATAGGCATGCAGCGCTGCAGCCGGAAGGGATGCAATTAATGCCCCGTGGAAAGCAAAACCACCCCTCCACAGGGCTAATATATTAATGGGGTTAGCGCTGTACAGAGACCAGTTAGTTATCACATATCCAAGACGGGCTCCGATAATAGTAAAAATAATAGCTAACAGCAGGGCTTCACCGTTATACTTAAAGATATTCGGCGGACATTGACCCCTTGCTTTTAAATAAGGAATTTCGTAATACCTGATCAGTATAACGGCTGCTGATATAGCCACCAGGGTAAACACCAGGTAAGAGCGAACAGAAATATCGCCCCAGGTAAACAGAACGGGCATCATAATGATCGCAACCCCTTTAAAATAATGAAGCTAGATCAAAATGCCTGACGACGATTTGTTTTTCGAGAAGGAATCCTGTGACCAGTCGAAGCTATTATCAGTGTCACCTCTTGGTACTGGCCTGCCATTTCTCACTGGCGCTGCTACAAGGTTTTTCTAAGAAATGCAAAATCGGGCATCCATAATTAAAGCCGCTACGTTTTATGATTCAACGATTATCGGTCCCGCTGGTAAAATTGTGAAAAACCATGTCGGCATCGAACTTGAAAAGCAGTGCTGGTATGCGAAGCATCTCCCGGGCAGTTCTGCCAGTCTCAACATTAAACTGTTCGACCGGGCAGTGTGGCTATCTATATTCGGCATGTTCTTCTTTTTTATTGGCGAAGGCACATATGCAGTATTTTTAAAAGCTTCATTAAAAAAGAAGAATTAAAGTTTACCGCTAACAAACCAATAATTTATGTGATTGCTTATATACTATTGATCCCTTTCCTCTTCAGGTTTAATCCCTTCACTGATAGAGCTGTTAACATCCTGCATTAGCTGATTAAAAGTCTCCTGGGCCTTGGCATAGGCCTGTATAGTCAAATTAGCATCCATTTTTGTTTTCAAGTCATTGAACTGTTGGATCTGTTCCTGGCTGGGCTCAACTCCTGACTGCTGGGCAAATTGTATTTTCTGCTGGATATCCTGGATTTCCTGAATCATTTGATTTGCATCGTTATTTTCCTGCACATTTTGACTGGTTCTTTCTAACTCTTTATACTCCTCCGTTTTACGAATTTCATTACCAAGCTCTTTTGCTTTCTCAAAAACACTCATTAAAATAAAAACCTCCTGAATTTAAGTTCAAGCCTAGACAATATTCGATCCTGAACCAGATCGTTTTACTTTTAATTATTGTCTTTCTTGCTAACCCCCTGGGATTCCTTCTCAAATCAATTAATAAATTGGCCCTGGTATTAGCTCAAAGCTGCACAGTTAAAACAAAACCTTGATACGCATAACCACAACCATGTTTATACTAACATATTCTGCCCGGCATAAGCAAAGATACCTCTGCAAAAAGCGTTTACCGGTTTCAATTGCTCGGCCAGCCGTTAAGCTATATTTAACTTTTCATTGCTTTGTTAAGTCTAAAAATAATATTTTTTTAAGATATACCGGTCTTTTCATCACCAGCGAAGAACCGCCGCTACAGGACTTGTATCCGGCATTTTTTCGCTTTTTACCGCATAAACATTTCCGCTGCTTAAAAATGTTTTAGCGACTGCAAGATCGAACAAGTCATCACTGCCGGTAAAAGGACTATCGCTTAACTTGACTTCTTCATTTTCAATATTATAGGTTCCCCATTTCTGGATGCCGACTGTAACAAAAAGATCGCTTATCCTACCGTGAAAGGATGCCGGCAATATTTCAGCAATATTATTGGAAGTTTTGCCTGTCCCTTTAAATTCCTGGTAACGTTTCCGTGCTTCCTCCTGTTTTTCCAGAAAATACGGCTTTATAATTTCCCAGGCTTTGTGATGCAGATCCTGAACACTGATATTTTCAGGATTGCCTTTTATGTTCGTTTCAAATAGAAACGGATAACTGCTGGCCTCCCTGTATAGAGGAACCAGGTAATCCACACAGGCCAAAAGGAGCGGGAAACTTTTTTCATCAAGCATTTCTTGTAGTTCCTGATCTATAAACCGGAAATACTTAAGTACTCTTTCTTTTTGGATGCTGTCAATTTCTCCCCCATGGCCGAAATAAATAGCTGTGCGGGTACCATCCTGAGACGGAGCCCCGGTGTGAAATTGCAAATACTGCTCAGGCAGCTCATCAACAAACTTTTCTGCAAATTTTTCTATTAAACCGCTTAAATCCATTTCTTGAACTGTGCCATATGTCCCCCGCAGCAGTCGGGCGTCTTTCTGGCTGAGAGCAAGCACATAAAACTGCCCATCTGCCGCGAGCAAAGTAAAAAGCGGTTTTATATGGAAAAATTCCCGAACCACAGAAAGTTCATCAAACTCAATGGGCAAACGGTAGTAACGATAATGCCCTGGAGAAATAAAGTAAACGAAACCCTCACTCTGGTTTGCCCAGAAATGACTGTCCTCAATGATCTTTTTCGCTGGTTCAAGCATATTTTTTTGTTCCTGTGAATCGATGTCCAGTGTTTCCAACTGTTTCTCCGCTTGTGTTAAGAGATTTTTAAAGCGGATGGAATTTTCTTTGGCCTTTTCCCGGCCTTTTTGGGTGGGCATATAAAGGGAGATACAAGGCCCCCTGCCCCTTTGTTGTAACAGTAATTCTACTTCCTCCCTATTCAAAAGATCCATGACACTACCCCCTTATAAATATTGTGGGTGTAAAATAAATTAATGTCAACCAACCTAATACCTGTTAACAGGTAGAGATAAAGATAGCCGTCTTGATAGTATCACTTATTCGGTAAGCCCCGCCGGAGGTTCATGAGGAATACAGGCCACCTGATTACCTTCATAAACAAAGACCGCTTCGTTACCGTCGGTTATTTCACCAATATCGGCAGCTGCAACCCCTTTGGAACGAGCCACATCCATGACTTCACTTACATCCTGTTGAGCTACCTGGAAGAGCATCCGGGCCTGGGTCTCACAGATCAATATTTCTTCGGGATTCAAGCCTTCGACCTTGACTGGTGCTAAGCTCAGATCTACCTGTGCTCCCAACCCGCCAAAGCGAACAGATTCGCTGACCGCCGCCCCGATACCTGCCGCTCCCAGGTCAGAACAGGCATTTATTTTACCGGTCTGTATTGCGGCCAATGCTGCTTCCATTGTACTTTTTTCCTCACTGAAAAGCGCTTCGGCCGGACGCATTGTCTCCACTAATCCCGCCCGGTAAAGTGTATCATTACCGTCATTACTCGTCTCACCGAGTATTATCAGCCGATCTCCTGCCTTCTTAGCCGGTTTGGTAAGCGGCTTTTCGATGACCATCCGGCCAATGACTGCTACCACCACCGCGGGAACGATGTCGCTAAAAGAAGTGGAAAGACCACCTCCGACTACAAAAACCCCCATAGATTCACACATATCGCGGATACCTTTAACCATCAGGTTAATCCTGTCTCCACTTGTCATTGTTTCACAACTGCCGCAGGTGCACTTTCCCTGAAAGCCGCATGGCCCGACTATTACTTCTTCCTCCAAAGACCGGGTACCGATAAAATCAAGCAAAAACAAAGGCCGTGCGCCCATGGCCACGACATCTCGCATCGCACCTCCCGCTCCGGTTGCCGCACTGGCATAAGGCCGGGGCACGCAAGGCGAACAATGGCTTTCCATCTTGGCCACGAACAAGCCTTCGTCACCGGACATGCTAAAAACAGCGGCATCGTCATTAGCCTCAGGCCCAATTAAAAGGGTTCCCGGTGAAACCTTTTCGACCATCTCGTTCAATTGCTGAAACATCCCAAAATCAATCGCCTGATCGATGTTATGGTGCAGGTGGACAAATAAACCATGCATTAAAGCCCTTTCCACGGTATTCATCAATGTATCCTCCTCATCAGTAAGCGTCTTATAATAATTATAAACTATTTTTTCCTGCCAAAACTATTTATATGTCGATTTTTTATCTTTCAAAAACAGCAGTGATAATCTCTATTACTTTGTCGTTGCCCAAACTGCTCTTCCCGTCACCATCCTGCAAGCCGTAGTTGCCAAAATCGGAGTGATTCAATCCTTCTATCTCCAAAACAGTCGCATCGAGAGGTAAATTGCCCTGAGCTTTCCGGTAATTTTCCCAGTCAATAATTTGGTCCCTTTTTCCCATCACTGAAATAACCGGTCCTTCAAATTGGTTTACCGCCCGATCACAATATGAACCGAAAACAAATAATCCGTAAACTTTTTTGGGGTTTCCGGCAACGAAGCGGCAGGCGGAAATACCACCCAGCGAATGCCCGCCGACCCAGGCCTTTTGCAACCCGTAGTTTTCGATCACCCTGCCCGCTGCAGAAACATTAAATATTGCTGCATTGAAAGGAGCCCGTATTATGTAAACGGTTGTCTGCAGGCTTACCGCTGCGCGGCCCATCTTGTATAGATATGCTTCCGGAGACACCAACCCACCAGGATAGTAGATAATCGGAATTTTATCTGAACCATTATTTTTGGGGATTATTATCAGCAGGTTGTTTTCTTCTCTTATGGTCAGGTTGTAATTTTCTTTGATATCCGCCAGGTATTCTTGCTCTGCCTGGTAGGTCTGCATTTGCACGTATAGCCACAACCCAATCGGAACAAGCACAAATAAAACTAATATGCCAAACAGTAGTATTTTATAAAAAGGCTTTAACCGTTGCAGTTTACCGGGTAATGAAATAATTTTTCACCTCTTTTTTTTACTAGTTTAAATAACAGGATTGCATAATATTATATAGAATTCTTATTAAGAAAGCCAATTTATCATACAATATTTGTTATTAGGATATAATTACAAATGAAGCAGGTGGGATTGTGCCAAAAACATGGAATATTTATACCCGCAGTAAAGATATCAAGGACTCCGAAAGCAGAGAATTCGACCTGATTATAATTGGCGGAGGAATCACCGGTGCAGGAATAGCCAGGGAATGTGCTCTTCGTGGACTTTCTTTCTGCCTGCTTGATAAAAATGATTTTGCCTTTGGCACTTCATCAAGATCTTCAAAACTATTTCACGGCGGTATGAGGTACCTCACCTCAGGCGAATTTGGCCTGGTCCGTGAATCGACCAGCGAACGAAACTGGCTGCGCAATCACTTGCCAAACCTGGTCAGACCACTGGGTTTTATCTACCCCTCCTATGAAAAATACAAAGCCAGGCCATACACGATCCGTATCGGGGTTAAACTATACGATATCTTTTCGGACTGGTTCAACAAATACAAAAACTACCGTAAATCCAAGATATTCAAAGCAGATTTTATTGAAGAAATTGAACCGGCAATAACCACTGAAGACCACGAACTGGGAAAAATGGTCATGGCCGGCTTTTATTACGATACCAACTGTGATGATGCGCGGGTAACCCTGGAAACCATAAAAGAAAGCCTGGCTTACAGCGAGGGACAATCTATAGCTCTTAACTATACACATGTAGACGATTATATTCGCGACACCGCAGAAAAGGTCCGGGGGGTAATAGCAAAAGATGTTTTTACCGGTAATATTATTGAGGTTAGAGCTAAATGTGTGGTCTCGGCAGCCGGCATATGGACAGACAAAGTTCTTTCCCCGGCCGCATACGATCAGCCGCGGATCTATCCAACCAAAGGCGTACACGTGGTTGTTCCCAATGAGCGGATTGGGAACAGGAATGCTTTTACCTTGATCTCTATTGATGACGGGAGGTTTTTCTTCGTTCTGCGCCGGCACAATGTTTCTTTTATCGGAACCACTGATACCGCCTATAATTCGGAATCGCATAATTTAGATGAACCATGGTGCAATAAAGATGACTGTGATTACCTCCTGCGCACAGTGAACAAAATGTTTCCCCATGCTATGCTCACTTACAATGACATTATCGGCACCCTTGCTGGAATAAGACCGCTGATCAGGGAAGAAGGAACCGAGCATGAATCAGATGTCACCCGCAAACATAAAATATTTCAGACCAAAGACGGCCTGGTAGCCATTGCCGGGGGCAAATCAACAACCTACCGCAAGATGGCTGAAGACCTTATCTTTTACCTGGTGAAAAACAAATACCTGGATCGTTTTGCCCAAAAGGAATTTAACAAGCAGGGTTTTTCCAAGAAACCATTCAAGGTCGGCCTGGCAAGGAAAGATTTCGACAAAATAATTAAAGAAAAGGCCCTGGCGGAAACCATACACCCGGATCTTCAAGAATACCTTTACCGACAATATGGACGGAACAGTATAGAAATACTCGAAGAGATAAATAACTATCCGGAAAAAGGAAAGCAGCTCCTGGAAGGTTACCCTCACTGCGAGGCCGAAATATCCTACATCCTAGAGTATGAAAATGCCCCGAAATTAATAGATGTCCTTTGCCGCAGAACAGAAGCACAGTGGATGATCTGGCATCACAAACAACCGGAACTGGCTGAAGCAGCAGCCCAGATCATGGCTCATTATTATGGCTGGAGCGAAAAACAAAAAGCAGCTGAAATCAGGGAATACCTGTGCTACATAGAAAACACGATCCTTTTTATAAAAGAGACCAGTCAAGAATACCGTTCAAAACCGGTTAGATAAAGCGCTGTGTGTGTATTTTTTATGTGCCGGGCAATGGTCCGGGATAATTGCAACTGCAGAGCGAGCAGACTTAAACCGTCTGACAGTATTTACCAATACTGTAACGGCCAACCAGGTAAATCAGCTTTATTTTCCGGGAAAACAGGAACA
>SLRT01000034.1 GCA_007130825.1 Syntrophomonadaceae bacterium
ATTTATCACTGCCACAGATTGACCCGGCCGGCGGAATTAAAACTGTAAATGTTCTGCGCCTCGATCACCGGGGATTGCTGGAGTTTTCCGGCAGCGAGCAGGAACCGCTGCTGCAACCGGTAATAACCGTTGACGATGAAAATTTGGATCTGGCCAATCAGTTAACCTGGAACTACCAGCTGGACTGGCTTCCTGCTTTCACTCTGACCGATCAAAAAAAACGGACGGTGGAAGGTGAAATTTTTGCGCCGCCCGGATTTAAGGGCTTCTGCTACCGCCTTTCTTTCATTAATAACAGCGACCGGCCGGTGACTGTCGGGCTGGGTTGGCAGGGCTGCTGGGACAGCTTCAACTATATCGTTTTCAGCCGCCGCCCGGTCAAAGAACAGGGTGATCTATTCTACGATCAGTGGACCGGAAGCTTAATCCTGGAAGCTTCTTCCGGATTACCCCTGGCAGCGCTGGCCCTGGCTGCAGAGCCACCGGCACATTGGGACTATGACCGGCAAAACAACCGGTATGGTTTGTACCACAGCGTAAAGCTGGAACCGGGCAAGCAATATGAGTCCCGAATTTACGCAGCAGTAAACCTGGATGCTGACGGAGCGGGAACAACAGCCATTGATTTACGGAGGCACGGGGCAGCAGCGCTTAAAGATGCAGCCTGCCGGTGGCTGGAAAACCGGCGGATTGTCCAGGCGGACAACGGTTTGTCTGCCCTGATGAACCGGAACCTTTTCTTCTGCTATTTTTACTCTCTGGCCCGCTCCCTGGACGGTGAAGATCTGGTCCCGGTTACTTCGCGCAGTCCGCGCTATTATGTCAGCTCTGCTTTTTGGAGCCGTGACACCCTGCTGTGGAGTTTCCCGGCGATCATGATCGCCGATCAAGATACAGCCCGGGAGCTACTGCTTACCGTTTACCGGCGACATATCAGTAACGCCGGCGATCACGCCCACTATGTAAACGGCGTGGTACTTTACCCCGGTTTCGAATTAGACCAGCTGGCTGCCTACTTCCTGGCTCTTGAACACTATATCCGCCTCAGCGGAGATAGCACGGTAACCGAAGAATTTGCCATCCGGGAAGGATTAAACACTTTAATCGACAAAGCCTTCGAGCGCTTTGATCCGCGTTCCGGTTTATACAGCACATTTCTCGGCCCTTCCGATGATCCGGTCTCCTACTCCTTTTTGACCTACAATAATGCTTTGCTGCAGCGCTCATTCTTTTTCCTGGCCCAGCTGCAGGCAGAAGAAAAATGGACCCATAAGGGCGATTTTGCGATTTTAGCCCGGGAGCTGATGCAGGCAATCTATGATCACTGCATGGTCCAGGGCCCCTTTGGGATCATGTTTGCCTGGTCCGTCAACGGCGAGGGTAAGTTTTCCCTTTACGATAACCCGCCGGGCAGCCTACAGCTCCTTGCTCATTACGGATTTTGTTCTGTTGATGATGCGGCATTTAAAAATACGGTCAGCTGGATACGTTCTTCAAACAACAACTATTTTCACCAGGGTGCCAATTTTGAAGAAGCAGGTTCGGTGCATGCCGCGAACCCGTGGCCGATGGGCGCCTGTAATGATTTACTGGCCTGTAACGTCAACGCTGTGGATTTTTTTAGCCGGGTGGAGATGGATAACGGGTTTTTCTGTGAAAGCATCAATCCCGCTACGGGGCAGGTTTCCACCGGAGCGGCTTTTGCCTCGGGCGCCGGGTTACTGGCTTATGCCCTTAAAGAAAAAACGGCCGCGGACGGGTGCCGGGAACCAGGGTTAAAAGGAGATGATAATTATTAGCGAAGTTAAACAGCTTCCGCTGTGGGGTAAAATAATCTATGGCACCGGTTCGGGCGGTTTCAGCCTGATCGATCGGGTTTTGATTACCTGGCTCTTCTATTATTATATTACCAGCCCTCTGGAAGGGGTCGAGGCGCTGATGCCACCTTTTGCTTTCGGTGTAATCATGTTCATCGGACGGGCGATAGATGCGGTCGCTGATCCGGTAATTGCCCGCTGGTCAGACAACCACAAAAGCCGGATGGGCCGGAGGATGCCCTTTATGCTCTTCAGCGGCGTGGCTTACGCTGCTGTATTCATACTACTCTTCTACCCACCGGTGGCTGAAACATCGGCCCTGAACAGTGTTTACCTGGCAGTCCTCCTGGGCATTTATTTTGCCCTGTTCACCGCTTATGTCGGTCCTTATCTGGCCCTGCTGCCCGAACTGGCCCGCAGCACGAAAGACCGGGTCGACCTGGCTACATTCAGGGCTGTTTTTATGCTGCTTGGTGTGGGTATCGCCCTGATTGGATCGGGCATGTTGATTGGAACACTCGGCTTTCACGGTATGGTCTGGGCTATGGCCGGTCTGGGCCTGGTCTTGCTTTACCTGCCGCTGCTGATCAAGGAAAAAGATTATGCAGATGCCAAACCGGCAACCCTTAGCCTGATCAAAGCAGTTACCACCACTTTTAAAAACAAGGCCTTTACTGTCTACCTGGCCGGCAACGTTACTTTCTGGCTCGGGTTTAACATTATAACCCTGAATCTGCCTCTTTACGTCACTATCCTGCTGGGAGGAACAGAAGATGAGACTTCTATCTATTTCGGCCTGGCGTTTGTCGTCGCCCTGCTTTTCTTCCCCGTTGTAAATATTTTTTCTAAAAAACTTGGCCTGAAGGCAGTGATGATGTTTGCCCTGGTTGCTTTCATGGTTCTACTGCCCCTGTTCTTTTTCCTCGGGCAGCCCATGATTGGCCTTTCCCCGGAGGTGTTCGGCTATATAATAATGGGCCTGGCCGGTTTACCGCTGGCAGTGATCTTTATCGTTCCCGAGGCTATCGTGGCCGAGGTTTCTGACCTGGAAGAAAATCTTTCCGGCCAGCGGCGCGAAGCCATGTACTTTGGAGCGCAGGGTTTTATTTTAAAGCTGGCTCTCGGACTTTCGACAATTATCACCGGTACTCTGCTGCAGCTCTTCGGCAGCACAGCAGCCCAACCGCTTGGCATCCAGCTGACCGGCCCTGTTTCAGCGCTGTTCATATTGGTCGGGGTTGTCGTATTTACCCGCTACCCGGAAAAGGAAGTCCGGGCCTTTGAAAGAAACAGGGGCACAAGTTCGTTGTCCCAATAAACTTTTTTTCGTGTTCGCGGGACAGGGCGGGATATGCTGACAGACCCGTGTCCCATTAAGCTGTTTACCTGCTGCATAAATTCTGATGCCCACAATTGAATAATTTGAGGTGATCACAATGGCTGATAACCCGGCCCTGGAAAGGGCGCGAAAATATCTAAAAAAATATGATCCGGAATTGGTACCGCTGGAACATGAGAAAACAACAAAGACATCGGTTGAAGCTGCCGAAACCCTTAAGGTCGAACTGGGCCAAATTGCTAAATCGATCTTATTTCGCTGTGGAGAAAATTACGGTCTCTTTGTGGCCGCGGGAGATGTAAAAATTAGCGATAAAAAAGTCAAAACCCTGCTTGGCGGCGGAAAAGTAAAGATAGCCAAGCCTGAAGAGGTTGAAAAGGTTACCGGCTACCAGGTGGGTGGAGTCTGTCCGTTCGATATTGATGATCAGGTCCCTATTTACCTGGACCGGTCGATGCAGCGTTTTGCAGTGGTCTACACTTCGGCCGGCACCCCCCATTCTCTGCTGCCGATTTCACCTGAAAAGCTTCAGGTAGTGACCGGCGGAACAATCATCGATTTAGAAAAAGAATAGCTGTAAGGCATGTTTTGGTTTGCAATAAAGTGTGAAAACTACACTGTCCCCATGTCACGTCCCCCTGGCCTGTATATTTGGGGGAAGTATTTTCGGTAGAGGGCGGGGTTAGTGTCACGCCAGGGGTGATTTGAGCGAAGCTGTTCAAGGGCTTTGAGATCGAGGTCGGCCACGACCATCGCTTCCCGGTCGAAAGGTTCAACTTCGGCCAGGACCCCGTCACGGTTTGGAGTAATTTCAAGGGGGGCAAATATGCCGGCCCGGCCGGTAAAGGTAAATCCGGCCACGCTGCCGACAAGGGCTCCTTTGACCCCAAAAAGCGGGCATTCCTGGACCCGCGGCCATATACCGCGCAGGGCGAGCCAGAAGTTGTACTCCTGCAGGTTGGCAATCGGCAAAAGGGCAATCTCGGCTCCGGAATATTCCAGGATCCGGAAAGTTTCGTAGTAGGTGGCATCCATGCAAACCGGCATAGCCAGCCTGCCCAGCGGGGTTTCAAACACCGGAAAAGAAGAACCCCTTTTTACCTGCCAGTCCGCCTCCACCGGCAGGAGGTGAACTTTATCCTGGTTGCCAACCAACTCACCGGAAGGACCGTAAAGAAATGACCGGTTAACAATTTCACCGTTATCAGCAAGAATATAGCTGCCGGCCATAATGTAGAGGCCGTAAGCCGCAGACAGGCTGGAAAAAACAGTATGCACCAGCGGCTTGACCACCGGGCTCATGTAGCGGTAGAGGTCGGGCAGGATAATCTCTTCCCTGCTGCTTTCCGCCGCTGCTTCCTTTCCGGTATCTTTATCCCGGGAGGCTTCCTCCATCTTTTCGATACCCGGAAGCATACCGAAAAGCGGCAAATTGTTATATTCCGGAAAGACAACCAGCTGTGCCCCCCGGTCGGCGGCTTCCCTGGTCCGGCGGTGCATTTCATCCACATAATCAAAAGGGCCCTTAAAAAGCTTTAATTCCAGCTGAATGGCGGCTGTCCTGATCCGGCGCCGGTCAACGGGAACAGGGCGGCGTCGGGGCGGGAGCTGGGAACGCAAGTGCTTTTTCAGGCGAGCCGGGCGGCAAACCCAGGCCAGGTAATGTTGAAACAGTTTTTCTTTCCAGCCTAAAGGCGCCATTTGATCCACTCCGCATGTTATTGTACTCCGACAAAAGTCGATTGCTGGTAAACCTAACCAAAAGACAAAAAAAATACTTGGTTCGCTTAGACAACAACTGCTGCATCAGGCGGTCTCGTAACCGTTTAAAGCCCTGGATTTCCGCCGGCCATGCCAGCAGCATACCCCGCTTCCGGTTAAAAACCCGGTTCTTCCTGCGAATGTTTAAAAAGCCAGTAAATCATTGTAGGCCTGCCGGTTAAGCATCTGTAAAAGAGGGTAATCTTTTATTATGCTTTGCCGATCTTTTTCATTTAGAGCAGCGGTCACGACAGGGCTGAGCGGATAACCGCTCGCCAGGTAACCGCTCTGACCGGGAGTAATTTCGCAGGGGCCGATGACGGCAGAAGCAGCCCCGAAAAGCGTTCCGGCAATATTGCCGCTGAGCTGGGCTTCCACCGCCCAGAATTGATTTTGCTGGACCTGGGCCCACATCCCGGCCGCCTGGGTCCAGCAGTTAAAACCGGCTGCCAGGGCGCCGCTGTGCAGCAGCAGATCTGCCCCGCGCAGGGCAAAGATGCGGCTGACTTCCGGGTGACGGACATCGTTACCGACGACCAGTCCGGCTTCTAACCCATCGCTTTTTGGGCCCTGCAGCTTAAAGATATGCAGTTCCTCTCCCCTGCTGAAATCAAGCTCCCGTTCAACCCGGGTAAGATGAGTTTGTCTTTGCCGGCAGCATAGTTCTCCTGCAGGATTAAAACAGTACGCGCTATGGTAAAAACAACCGGCCTCTTTTTCCACGGTGGTCCCGGCGGCAAGAAATATTTTATGTTTGCCGGCAAGGTCGCCGTGCAGTTCAAAAAAGAGGTTGTTCCAGTCTTCGTTAGCGGCTGAAAACATGTACAGGGTGCCGGCCATATCCGGGCCGGGCATGAAAGCTCCGCTGCCCAGGCCCAGGACCAGTGCGCTGTAAGCCGGCAGAACGACGAGATCAGCGCCGCAACTTTTCAGTAAATTTGAAAGGTCAGCGCGGTATCTGTCTATGCTCTCCAGGTTTATTCCAGCCATTGATAACGCGGCAACCTGCATGCAGAATAACCTCCAGTCCCGGCAGCAGTTTTTCGCCGGGTGCTATTTTACTGCGGTAAAAAGCTTACCTGAGCATTTCAGTCAGGGCTGCGGCCATCTCCTTGGTACCGGCGGAACCGCCGAGATCGGCAGTAACCTGCTTACCCTCCTTGATCAACTCTGCCAGGGCGTTTTGAATCCGTCCGGCGGCTTCATTTTCCCCGATATAGCCGAGCATCATCACAGCAGCCATGATCATCGCCGTGGGGTTGGCCCGGTTTTGCCCGGCATATTTAGGAACGCTTCCATGGACCGGTTCGAACAGGGCGGCATTATCGCCAATATTAGCTCCCGGCACCAGGCCCAGTCCGCCGACCAGGCCGGCACAGAGATCTGACAAAATATCGCCGTAGAGGTTGGGCGCAACTATCACTTCATACAAATGTGGCTTGAGGACCAGCTGCATGGCCATATTATCAACGATGCGATCTTCAAATTCGACCTGGGGATATTGTTCGGCTACGTGCCGGGCCGACTCCAAAAAAAGACCGTCTGAGAGTTTCATGATATTGGCCTTGTGCACGGCGGTAACCTTTTTTCGCCCGGCTTTAAGGGCGTAATCAAAAGCAAAGTGCACGATCCGCTCCGAGGCTTTGCGGGTAATAATCTTGATACTTTCCGCGGCATCTTCTCCGACCATGTGCTCGACCCCGGCATATAGATCTTCGGTGTTTTCCCGCACTACGACCAGGTCAATATCAGTAAAGGGCGAGGCAATACCGGGGAAAGTTTTAGACGGCCGCAGGTTGGCATATAAATCAAGCTCCATGCGCAGGGCGACATTGACACTGCGGAATCCGGAACCAACCGGGGTGGTCAGCGGGGCTTTCAGGGCGACACCGGTTTTATTTATCGATTCGACGGTCTCCCGGGGAATGGGGGTGCCGAATTTTTCCAGGGCGCCTGCACCGGCGCTGACCTCCTCCCACTTGATATTAACCCCGGCTGCTTTGATCACCGTTATTGCTGCCGCCGCTATTTCCGGCCCGATACCGTCACCCCTGATTAATGTTACTTTACGCATAA
The DNA here is from genome assembly GCA_007130825.1 of Syntrophomonadaceae bacterium. Lineage (GTDB taxonomy): Bacteria > Bacillota > Dethiobacteria > DTU022 > DTU022 > B1SED10-74M. The sequence goes on from SLRT01000034.1 coordinate 6,994, forward strand.
ATCGGCCTCCTTTAAACACCAATCATGTTATTTTGTTACTATTCTTGGAGCTTTACATCTGGCATCCCGCGTATTGGAAGCAAAACTTATTTGCACAATTCCTTAAACGCCGATTAACCGGGCGTTTGCAGGTGTCATTTTCAAACCCAACTGTGCTGGATCCGGCTTGCCCGGGCGGGCTTGAGCAGAACTCTAAGTATCTTTGGCGTTTTTCATTTTAACAGCCATTTTTTTAAGATCACCGCTTTTTAGCGGGTACATTTACTTTTTCAACGCCGCCCAAAACTGATCAACCTGCCGGGCGGTCTCAGCTAGAGTGCCCTGGTTGTCAATTATAAAATCGGCTTCCTTTTTCTTATCCTCCAGCGGTTTTTGCGCCCCGATACGGTTTTCCGCCTCGGAACGGCTGATCATGTCCCGCTGCTGCAGGCGAAGTATTTGTGTTTCACGGGGGACGTAAACCAGCAGGACCAGGTCGACCATCTTTTGCATTCCCGCTTCGATCAACAACGGAATATCGTAAACCACCACGGCATCGGGATCTTTTTTGTTGATCTCTTCAGCAAGACTCAGCAAACGGGAGCCGACCCGGGGGTGAACTATCTGGTTTAATTTTTTCAGTTTTTGGCGGTTGTTAAAAACGATTTCGGCCAGGCCGGCCCGGTCGATAGTCCGATCGGGCAGTAGAATTGACTCTCCCAGCCAGTCGACGATTTCACGCCAGGCCGGTTGATCCGGTTCAACTGCTTCCCGGGCCAATTGATCGGCATCAAGCAGGTAGGCGCCCTTTGCGACGAGCATAGCCGATACCGTGCTTTTGCCCGAAGCAATTCCCCCGGTTAAACCGATTATCAACATTAAATCATCAAATCCTTTTGTCTGTTATTTCCTTGTGTTTGTTTTTAGACCGGCGAGAATGTTATTTCTGGCAGCGGGGGCAGTAATATGTGCCCCGGCCGGCCACTGTTGCCTTTTCAATAGGCGTTCCACAGGAGCAGCGCTCATCTTTTCGTCCGTATACGGAGAGCATGGATTGAAAATCACCGCGAGCGCCGCTGGAATTGCGGTAATCGCGAAAAGTGGTCCCTCCATAGGCGATGCCCTCGGCCAGCACGTCCCGGATGGTTGCATACAGATTTTCCTTTTCATCCCGGCTCAGGGTCTTTGCCTGCCGGAGCGGATGAATCTTACAGCGGAAGAGGCACTCGTCGGTGTAAATATTACCCATCCCGGCGGTAAAACCCTGGTCAAGTAGCAGGGCTTTGAGCCGGCTTTGTTCTCTTTTGTCCAGTAACTGCAGGAAATCTTCGCAGCACAGGTCGTTTAAAATATCGGGGCCGATCCGCCTTAAAACAATCGACTGCAGTTCGTGATCATTACCTACCAGCCACAGCCGGCCAAAACGCCGCATGTCTGAAAAGTGCAGGGCTGAACCATCGCTAAAGGGCAGAGAAACGCGCCGGTAACGGTCTTCTTTCGGTCCTTTTGCTTCAGCCGCTTCAGTATAGAGCAAATTTCCGGTCATGCGCAGATGAACTGCCAGGACCCCCCGGGCAAGGTTGATCAGCAGGTACTTACCCCTGCGCGCAATGCTTTTTACTGTCTGACCGGCCAGATCCGAAACGAATTCTTCCGCTGAAGGATAGGCAATAGTCGAGGGCATGTGTAAAACGGGAGCAGCAAATGTCTTTTCTATAAGCAGCGGCTCCAGTTCCCGGCGAATTACTTCTACTTCAGGTAACTCCGGCATTTTATGCTCCTTTGGACAATATTTCAGGCGATCGCTTGAGTGTAATTCACTGCAGCTGGCTGTTAACACCGCTTTCTGACTGCGCTGCTAGTTACTGTGGCCGGTTACAGCGGTTTTAACTCTTCCCAGCTGTTTCCCCACTTCAAGTCAACCTGCAGGGGGACGGAAAGAGAAAAGGCCTGCTCCATTTCACGCCGGACCATCGGAGCGAAAAAATTCAGTTCCGCTTCTTCAGTTTCAAATAGCAGTTCGTCATGGATCTGTAAAAGCATCACGGCTTTAAAACCGCCTTCTTTGATTATATTATCGATCTTTACCATGGCGATCTTGATAATATCGGCGGCCGAACCCTGGATCGGGGTATTCAGGGCCATGCGCTCGGCAAAGCTGCGCAGGTTATGATTGGAAGAATGGATCTCGGGCAAATAGCGGCGGCGGTTAAACATTGTCGTTACATAACCCTGTTCGCGAGCCTGCTCGATTATTTTTTCCATGTATGCTTTGACCCCGCTGTAGCGTTCGAAATAGCTGTCTATATAGGCTTTGGCTTCAGCGCGGGGTATTTTCAACCCCTGGGCCAGGCCGTAATCGCTGGAGCCGTAAATTATCCCGAAATTGACTGCTTTCGCTTTTTCACGCATCTTTGCAGTTACTTCTTCCAGGGAGATGTTGTTTACCTCGGAGGCGGTGCGGCGGTGGATATCCTGGCCGGTTTGAAAGGCTTCGATCAGGATCGGATCCTGCGAAAGGTGGGCCAGGATCCGCAGTTCAACCTGGGAATAGTCGGCGGCAAAAAATATTTTCCCCGGGTCTGAAGGAATAAAGGCCCGCCTGATGCGCCGTCCTTCTTCGAGGCGAATGGGTATATTCTGCAGGTTCGGATCGCTGCTGCTCAGCCGCCCGGTGGCAGTGGCAGTCTGATTTAAATTGGTGTAAAGTTTTTTTTCTTTATGATCGACCAGATCAATCAGGCCGGACAGGTAGGTGCCTTCCAGCTTGGTCAGCTGGCGGTAATGTAAAAGCAGGGCTGCTATTTCATGGTGATAGGCCAGTTCTTCGAGGACCCGGGCATCAGTCGAGCGGCCGGTTTTAGTTTTGCGTATTTCGGGCAGCTGTAGTTTGTCAAAAAGAATTTTCGACAGCTGCCGGGGTGAATTTAAATTAAATTTTTCTCCGGCCTGGGCATATATTTTGCTTTCAAGCTCGCGGAGGCGGTTACATATTTCTGCGGAGAGATCATTTAAATAGTCAATATCGATACTGATTCCCTGGCGCTCCA